>JANNYX010000109.1:0-7390 GCA_031410295.1 Rhodoferax sp. | reverse complement strand
GTTCAAGAAAGTTGCCGCGGCGGGGGTCAACAGCACCATCATGACGCGTTATGGACGCCGTGAGTCTTTCGAGTACCGTGCCCTTTGGACCTCCGAGATTTACCAGGACCTGTGCATCATGGCCCATCCCAGGGTACCGGCCGACAAGGCGATAGCGATCACCAATGCCTTGGTCGGTATGTTGTCGGACCCTAAGGGAAAGAAAATCCTCGAAGTGGGTGCCGAGCTCCTCAAGAGCACAGGTGAATTGGGATTTGTCGCCGCTGTGAACCGCGACTACGACAACTACCGGGCGTTCTACCGCCAAACCCAGGTCAAATAAAGTAAGTGACCAAAACGCTGCCGGAACAAAAAACTATGCGGTTATTCAGCTTTTGGAAAGATTGGGGGCTGGTTTCGCGCCTCATGTTGGCCGTGGGGATTGCCATCGTCATTGGTGGTAGTGTGCAAACCTTCCTGTTCATTGCTGAAGGGGCCGCAGAAAATTCTGCGCGATTGAAGCGGGATTTGACAGAGACGCTCAGTTTTGTCGCACCGCTCATTGCCGACCAGGCGCTGGTGGGTGAATATGCCGCGATTGACCAACTGGTAAAAAAACAGGTTACCAAGGGTGAATTGGACCGTATCGAATGGGCTGACAAGGACGGTCGCAAACTCATCGCACAGGACGTGCCAGACGAACTCGTGGCGCCGACCTGGTTCACGGGAGTTGCGACGATCGAAATCCCGGAAGAGACCATTGAAGTAACGGCCGGCGGCGTCGGTTACGGCAAGCTTTACGCGCGCATGACGCCCATCAGGGCGCACAACCGGCTGTGGAAACAGTTTGTCAAGCAATTGCAGATCGTGGCGGCCACGCTTTTCCTGATGCTGCAATTCATTTGGCTGATTTTCCGCGGCAACCTTGGCACCCTGCGGATGTTGGCTGAAAGTGCCAACCGGTTCAGCCAGGGTGACCGCTCGGTGCGCATCAAACCCGACGGCGCGCCAGAGGTGCGTTTGGCCGCCGAAGCGTTCAACAATATGGCCAACAACACCGAGAGCCTGCTGGCCTCCCTGGGAACCAGTGAATCCAAAAACCGGCTGTTGGCGACCATTGTTGAGCAGTCCAGTGAAGCCATCTGGACCAAAGATTTGTCTGGATCCATCACCACCTGGAATGCCGGTGCCACAGCCATGCTTGGTTATTCACAGCAAGCAGCGGTTGGGCAAAAGCTTGAAATCGACGAGTCCAATCCAGTCGAAGAAGCGGTCCGCATGAAGCGTTTGGGCGCGGGCGAGCGTTTCTCTTACGACACCAAGGCATTGACTGAATCCGGCACACAAATTGACATGCAGGTAGCCGTTGCGCCGCTGGTTAATGAAGTCAATGAATGCATCGGCACCATCGCCGTTGCTCGCGACGTGACACAAAACAAACGTGGCGAAGAGGCCTTGCGCCAGGCGCGCGGCGCCGCCGAAGCGGCTAACCACGCGAAAAGTTCCTTTCTCGCCCGCATGAGTCACGAAATCCGCACACCCATGAACGGGGTGTTGGGCATGACTGAGTTGTTGCTGGAGACCGGGCTTTCCAGCGTTCAGCGTAAATACGCTGAAACCGTCCAGAGTTCAGGCAAAAACCTGCTCGCGATCATCAACGACGTGCTTGATTTTTCAAAAATCGAAGCTGGAAAACTTGAAATCGAAGAAGTGAATGTCGATTTGCGCCAGTCGCTGGAGGACATCGTTGACCTGCTGGCAGAACGCGCCCATGCCAAGGGCCTGGAGTTGGCTTGCCGCATCCCCGCAGACCTCGACACCTTTGTCAGGGGCGATCCTTTGAGGCTTGGGCAAATTTTGACCAATCTCACCGGAAACGCGATCAAGTTCACCCAAAAAGGGTCAGTGGTAATCAGTCTGGCCTGTGAGTCGCAAACCGATGCCACGGTGAAGGTCCGGTTTGAAGTGGTCGATACCGGCGAAGGCATCAGCCAGGAAGCGCAGTCGCGGATTTTTGAAGAGTTCTCGCAGGCCGACGGCTCGACGACGCGCAAACATGGTGGCTCCGGCTTGGGCCTGGCCATCAGCCGGCAACTTGTGGAGATGATGGGTGGCCACCTGCAGGTCAAATCCACCCTGGGGGCAGGCGCCACTTTCTGGTTTACCTGCGAGTTTCCAAAACAGCAGCAATCGTCACGCGACTACGCACCCTCGCTGTTGATGGGCACCTTGACGGGTTTGAGAGCCTTGATCGTCGAATCAAGTTCGGTCAGCCGCGGCATTCTGTTGTCGCAGATCTGCAATTGGGGCATGGGCGTGAGGGTGGCAGAAACGCCCGAGCATGGCATAGAGCTGCTGTTACAGGCTGCAACGACCAAGTCGCCATTTGATTTGGCAGTGATTGACCTGGGGTTTTTAGGCGTCGACTCATTCGAACTCGTGCGCGCCATCAAGGCGCAGGCCTCGATTGCCGCAGTCCACCTGGTGATGCTGATGCCGGTTGGCAACCACGCCACGATCAAGGCGGCACGTGACGCCGGCATTGACGCCTGCCTGGTCAAGCCGGTGCGACAATCCGAACTGTATGAATGCCTTGTCAATGTCATGAGCAACGACCAGCCCCACGCGATTGAAGTGGCTTGTGCGGTCGCGGAAATTGCGAGTGAGCCGCTGGCCGGCAGCCGCGGAAAAATTCTTCTCGTGGAAGACAATCTGGTCAATCAGGCAGTGGCACTTGGCATGTTGCAAAAGCTGCAGGGTTATGAAGTCGTGGTTGCCAACAACGGCCATGAAGCCGTGACAGACTTCAAGTTGGGCGGCTTTGACGTCATCTTGATGGACTGCCACATGCCCGAACTGGATGGTTTTGAGGCGACGGTGGCTATCCGCAAAATGGAGGACGCCGCCAAGAAAAAGCGTACGCCGATTATCGCCTTGACCGCCAACGCCATGGCGCAAGACCGGCAGGACTGCCTGAATGCCGGCATGGACGACCATTTGTCCAAACCCCTGAGCCGCAAGCAGTTGCAGGAAATGCTGGACCACTGGCTGCCAAAACCCGAGCCGACGCAGCCTGGCGCTTTGGAGCCATTGGGTGTGCCATCGGTTCTGGACGTAGATGTACTTGACCGGCAAGTGCTGGCGCAGTTGCGCGATCTGCAAAGTGACGATGACCCAGACCTGCTCGGGCGCGTGCTGAATTTGTACCTCATCGAATCGCCCAAGTTGCTGGTCAAAATGCGGCAAGCTTCGAAGGATGACAACGCCCTTGAAATCGGACGCTCGTCCCACTCCCTCAAATCCAGCAGTGGCAATGTCGGCGCCCTGGAGCTGACGCGTTTGTGCGGCGATATCCACGCGGCGGCGCGTGCCTCTGACGTCACCCTTGCGCGCCAGATATTGGTGAAAATTGAAGTCGAATTCGAACGCGTGCTCAAGGCGTTGATCGCAGAAATAAGCCAGGCGGCCAAAAAGCCAAGCCCGATGGGTGACCCCGCAGTTGCCTGACGGGCGTGTTGCGGTTTCTCGAACAGTGTTGAGATTTCAGGACAACTTTTTATTGATAAATAATATTCACGTAAGGCCGTCGAATATTAAGCATTTCATGCTGCTATAAATATAGCAATATAAGTTAAAATTTAATCTAAAATATAAGTATACTTATTTTTTAACGGAAAATTTTGGCTAGGCCACTGCGGTATTTAGCAAATAGTCTTGCAGCGGCGTTCCGGAACACAGAATCCTTTGGCCCCGGTGGGCAAGACGGCTCGGCACGGGGCGGCACCCCCGGCGCTATTTATATTTCGAGTCGATGTCCCACACCGCGGTTTGCACCAGGCGCTGCACCATGGTGTCCAGGCCGACGCCGCCCTTGGCAGATTCCGACACACCCATCACGCTGGTTGAAGCAGCGCCGAGTTCCATCTTGAGTTCTTTGTACCCTTGTGCCACCTGTTCCGTGGTGTTGGCGTCCATGATCTTGTAACGCATGCCGATCAGCCAGACGCCCGTGGAATCCTGTGTTTGCACCGAGCTGGCGACGCGGCCACCAACAGCGCCACCCAGGCCGCCAAACACGCCCAACAAACCGCCGACGGCGCGGCCGTCGAAGCTTTTTTTGTTTTCCGCGATCTGCTCGGCTTTCATGATGTCGAATTTGACGATCCATTGGGTGGTCTTGAGTTTGCCGATCTGCATGGTCTTGCGCGCCGCGGTTTGATCGCCGAGGTTGTAGGCCAGCGAAATTTCCTGCAGCAGGTTGCCCAGGTTGGCGCGCTCCAGCACGGTGAAATTGGCATTGCCCAATTCAATCTCGACAAAATCGGCGATGTTGTTGGGGCCGAACTTTTGCGTGAACGTCGCGCTGCTGGCCTTTATTTCACCGGGAATCACCACCAGCGCCGGGCCCTTCTTGTTCTTGTTGGTGTACTCCACCTCTTTGTACACCGCCTGATCCGCCGCGGCATTGGCTTTGTCAGAGGTGGAGGTGCCGGCGGTGGGTGACGGGTTGCCAAAGCTCGGTTGCGCCGACACCTGGGCGCCAACGGTGGCCAGCGCCAGCACCGCGGCCAACGCGGCGGCCAACGCGGCGGATTTGACCGAATAGTTTCGCGAATTGAATTTGTTCGTCATGGTGACTCCCCCTTTTCAAATTAAAACGAGTGATTAAAGCAATTCAAGTTTGGCACATTCACCAACTGGTGCACTCATTTAGCGCCAGCCTTCTGGCAATAGTCGCTGTAAAGCTGGGCCACCACCTCTTGCGCACTTTCGTTGACCAGCGTGAGCGCCATTCCAGACACGTCTGCCCCGGCGTAACTCTCGTTTCTGGCGGTGGCGTTTGAAATCATTCTGCCATTGGCGCCCGTCAGCGTGAAGTTCATCGCAACGTTGACCTGATTGACATTGACGATGGCACTCTTGCGCGCGCTGGTGGAAATAACGCCGCGCAAAATGTACTGTGCCGCGAGCCGTTTGGCGGCGCCTGCGGCCGCATTCGGGTCGTTCTTGAAGAACGCGTCAATCTCCGCTTGCGCAATCTGCGCGCGAATCTGTGCCTGCGTAAAGGTTTTCAGGTCAAGTTCTGCCAGGCGGTCGTTGATGGCATTGATGTGGGGGCTGTAGTGGGATTGGTTGGCCAATATCACGCCATTGCGCTCCTCGCCAATCACCACCATGATTTTCTGGTTCTTGATCTGGGCGCGGCACGGCGTGTCCAACTGGGCCTGCACCCGGGCCTGGCGCTGCGTCTTGGCGTCTTTGCTGGCCTGCAGAGCCGGGTCTTCATTGGAAAACTTGAAACCCTGCGCTGCCACAGCGTGTCCGAGTGTCAGCGCCACAGCCAGGGTTGCCAAACCTGCGGTGAAAAGTTGGACGGTGAATGGCTTGCCTACAATCATCAAAACCTCTTGCAGAAACCTGGTCCAAATTGTGCGCTTTTCAGCGGCAATGCGTTTCAGGTTTTCATCCAATTTGGGTACAAGCTGGCGGTCGCTGAATCAGTATTTCAATTTGTAAGGATGATTGTCATGGATTTAGGCATTGCAGGCAAATGGGCACTGGTGTGCGGCGCGAGCAAAGGGCTTGGCCTGGGCTGTGCCACGGCGCTGGCCAAAGAAGGTGTGAACGTCGTTATCGTCGCGCGCAACCAGGCAGTCCTCGAAGCGGCTGCTTCGAAACTGCGGGCAGAGCATGCCGATAAGGCTGGGGCCAGCGTGATCACTTGTGCACAAGACATCACTACGCCGGAAGGCCGGGCGGCGGTGTTCGCCATTCGCAAAGACTTCGACATCGTCGTTACCAACGCCGGCGGCCCGCCGCCCGGCGACTTCCGCGACTGGGACCGCGAGGTCTGGCTCAAAGCGGTAGACGCCAACATGCTGACACCCATCGAACTCATCAAAGCCACGGTGGACGGCATGGCCGCACGCGGTTTTGGCCGCATCGTCAACATCACGTCAAGCGCCGTGAAGTCGCCCATCGATGTGCTAGGCCTCTCCAACGGCGCGCGCAGCGGTTTGACGGGCTTCGTGGCGGGCGTGGCGCGCACCCCCAAACTGGCGGGCAATGGCGTGACCATCAACAACCTGCTGCCCGGCGTGTTTGACACTGACCGCATCCGCGTCACGTTTTCCAGCATGGCGCAAAAGCAAGGCCTGGATGTAGAGGCATTGATCGCCGCCCGCCGCAAAACCGTTCCCGCCGGCCGATTTGGAACCCCCGACGAGTTTGGCGCGATTTGCGCCTTCCTGTGCAGCACCCATGCTGGTTACGTGACCGGGCAAAACTGGCTGGCCGACGGCGGGGCGTACCCAGGCACGTACTGACCGGGCGCATTGCGCATGAACCCGCGCTGCGAGATTGATCACATCATCGTCACCGCGCCGACGCTTGAAATCGGCGGCGCGTATGTGTTCGAGCGCCTGGGCGTGTACCCCCAAAAGGGCGGCGAACACGCGCGCATGGGCACCCACAACCTGCTCTTGTCGCTGGGAATTTCGGCTTACCTCGAAGTCATCGCCATCAACCCGGCAGCGCCCAAACCGGCCGTGCCGCGCTGGTTTGGCCTCGATGATTTGACCGCGAACGCCTCCGCGCGCCTGCACACCTGGGCTGCTCGCAGCACAGACCTTGCCGCCACGGTGCAAGCCAGCGCCGAGCCGATGCGCCCCATCGTCCCCATGAGCCGGGGTGCGTTGAATTGGCTGATTACGTCGCCCAAAGGCGGCACCTCGTCCGAAGACGGCGACGCCACACACGGCGGCTTGACCCCCACGCTGATCGAATGGCAAACCGACACGCATCCGGCCAGCACGCTGCCGGACGCGGGGCTGGTGTTGATGCAGCTGGAGTTCTTCACTGCGGAGACGGCGCGCATTGGGCGGCAGATGAAGGCTTTGGGGCTGGAGGCGGGCTGGTCAGCCAGCGCCGTGGCAGCGGGCGCGCCGCCGAGGCTGCGGGTGCACATTCAGACTTCGCGGGGGATGCGGGTTTTGGGGTGAGGTGAGTTGGTTTCGTTGGCAGAATTGACAACAATCCCTGCATGTTGGCATAATAGCCAACATGCCGGCGCAACTGATCACCAAGTTCAAAAACATGACGCCGGAAGGCGGGGTGATTGAGCTGGTGGTCTGGAAGGTGCCAAAGCCTGTTCCACCGACCGAGCACGGCTTCAAGTACCGAGCCGTGTATTCACTCAATGGCGTGCGCATCGTCGGGTTTGATAACGAACGTGGCAAGGGCGACCATTGCCATTTGGATGGCAAGGAAGTGACCTGCCCCCATCCAGCCGTACCAATCTAAATTCCAAGAAGTCCGTCACCCAGGAGAATGACGGACATGAGAATCAGCAAATACAGCGAAGAGCAGATCATTGGCTTTTTGAGGCAAGCCGAAGCAGGCATGCCAATCA
>JANNYX010000108.1:0-5911 GCA_031410295.1 Rhodoferax sp. | reverse complement strand
ACCTCGATGGGCGCAATGTTGATGCCACCGCTCTTGACCATTTCCTTCTGGCGGCCGCGGTAATACAGCCGGCCGGCCTCATCGAGCAGCCCCAAGTCGCCCGTATGGAAAAAGCCGTTGGCGTCGTAAGCCTCGGCGGTTTTTTGCGGGTCCTTGTAGTAGGCCGAAAACAGCGGTCCCTGCACGCGGATTTCGCCGACTTCATTGGCGCCAAGCGGCGCACCGGTTTCGAGGTGGCAAATGCGCACCGTCACGCCAGGCAGCGGTTGGCCGACGCAGTTTAGGCGCACTGCCAGCGCTTCGAAGGCGTCCGTCACCGCGCAGTTGCCATAGGTTTCGCTCAGGCCATAGACATTGCAGATCTCTCGGGCACCCAGATCAACGGCCATCATCAGCTGCTCGGGCGTGCCGATCATGGCGCCGCTGCGCAGGCTGGTCAGGTTGCGGCTGGCCCGGCTGGGGTGGTCTTTGAGGGCCAACACCATGTTGGGCGTGCCGTACATGATGGAGCAGTGTTCGCGTTCAATCAGTGCCAGCGCCTCTTCGGCATCGAAATGCTCCTGTAGCACGATGCAGGCGCCGTGGCTCAGGAGGTTGGGCAGGGCATTGACGCTGCCGAAGCTCCAGAACAGCGACACCGCCAGCCAGAGCCGGTCCTCATGGGTAACGTGTTGGCGCTCGCCGATGTTCCAGGCGTTTTGGATCCAGTGGCGGTGGTGCAACAGGATGCCTTTGGGTGCGGCAGTGGAGCCTGAGGTGTAAAGCAACAAGGCCACGTCGTCCGGTTGCACAGCGATGCCCAGGGCGTCGATGGTGCTGTCCGCGACGGCCTCGCCCATCGCCAGCACACGCTCCCATCGCATTTCAGTTGTTTGTGGGCCAGCGCCAGAAGCTTCAGCTTCAAGCCAGACGATGTTGCGCAATTTGGGAAATCCAGTGGCCAGGGGCTGCATGCCGTCGAGCATCGCGCGGTAATCGTTTTTGCGAAAACGATCGACAGAGATCAATACATCGACTTCAGCATGGGCCAATGAAAACGCCATTTCCCGCGGTGTCGCCCAGGTGTTCAGCCCAACCGCGGTGGCGCCTATTTGTTGCAGCGCCAAAAAGGCGATGATCCATTCGGGACGGTTGCCCATCAATATCGCCGCGTGGTTGCCGCGCTGGATGCCCAGAGCCACAAATCCTTTGGCGGCACGCCGCACTTCATGGTGCAACGTCCGGTAGGTCAGGCGCGTTGCGCCGGCAACAACAGCCTCTAGGTCGCCAAAGCGCAAGGCTTGTTCCTCCATCAGTGCCGGGATGGTTTGGCTTCTGGGCATGTTGCTCATCGGGAAACGCTCACACTTTCTTGGATATCTGGAATACGGCTGCGAAACGTCAGGCGTTGACCAGGGGCAAAACCTTTTCGGCCATCAGCACCATCGAGTCGCGTGCCAGCGCGCGGTCGGTCCAGTCCACGCCGGCATAGAGCAGGGTGCCGAATTCGCCCGTCTCCTCCTTCAGGGCGTGCAGTCGATCGGCCACCTTGGCTGGCGAGCCATGCAGGACCAGCTTGGCGATGACCTGTTCAAGCGTTACGCTGTCGTCGGACTGCTTTGGGTCGCTTTTGAAGACGCCCAGGGCGCCGCGCCGTTTGAGTTTGTTGAACAGTGTGCGGTAATAGTAGTAATACGGGCCGTCGCTTCCAAGAGCATACGCCGCCGCGGTCTTGTCGTCTCTCGCAACAAACACGGTCTTGGCGACGCGCCAGTTTGCGGGGTCGGCCACCCGGTTGACGCGGGCGCAGCCTTCCACGTATTTGCCCCAATGGCTTTTGACCCACACGGGAAGCAGGAAGTTGGCGGAGATCGGATCCCAGCCGCGGGCTGCCGCCTCGGTGATGCCTTGCGAAAAGGGCGCCACAGCCGTGACCACGATGGGTGGGTGCGGGCGCTGCAAGGGTTTGGGAATGGTGCCTATGCCGGTTTCAGCCAGAAAGGTGCGCTCGGTTGACACTTTCCAATAGTCACCGGTGATCTTGTAGGGCGGTTCGCTGGCCCAGATTTGCAATACCTGGTTGATCGCCTCCAGAAACATGGCCGGACGCGCCATGTCCATGTTGCCGTAGGCCTCGGCATCCGAGGGCAGTGCGCCCGGGCTGATGCCCAGGATGAAGCGGCCACCCAAAAGATGGTCCAGCATGGCGATGTTGCCCGCCACGGCCACCGGGTGATGGTTGGGCATGTTCAGCGTGCCGGTGCCGAGTTTCATGCGTTTGGTGGCATCCACCAGGGTCGCCAAAAACAAGGCCGAGGAGGTAATGTTTTCTTCGGGGTCGGTGGCGTGTTCGCCGACGTAGCCCTCAGTGAACCCCAGTTCATCGGCCAGGATGAAAGCTTCCCGGTCCTCCCGCAGCGAGGCTTGCCAGTTTTTGCCGATCGGGTGCATTGGCATGGTGAAAAAACCAAGTTTCATGGCGCGCTCCAAAATGTAAATATCAATGTGTTGCCGACTGAGCCAGTGGTTTGAAATTGCCCAGGCTGCGCTCGACCTGGCTGGCGCAGTCGCGAGCGGCGTCAATCAGTTTGCGCTCATGCGATTTGGTAGCGCGCCTACCGATCACGGAGACATGAATGGCAGCGGCCAGATGGCCTGCCACCTGGTGAATGGGCACGGCGTAGCCAATGATGCCGTCCACACCTTCTTCGTTGCTTTTCGCGTACCCCTGGCTGCGAATGCGTTTGAACTCCGAATCCAGTTCATCTGAATCGATGATGGTGTTGGCTGTTAAGCGTTTGAGTTTGCCCGTCATCGCGCGCGAAGCCAACCGGGGATCGAACGCGGCAAACAGCTTGCCCGTGGCCGTGCTATGCAGGAAGAGTGACTCGCCCAGGCGGATGTCAAGTGAAATGCGCTGTGTGCCCGCGCAGCGGTCGGCGTAAAACACCCGTCGGCCCAGATTCATGCCGAGGTAGACGTCGTCGCCAATGGACTTCGCCAATTCCACCAGGTGGCGCCGTGCCAATGTGCGTACGTCCAACGAGCCCACCACGGAAAGTGCCATGCCAACTGCGCGCGGGCCAACGGAATATTGCAGCGCGTCGCTCACCGTCAACATTTCAGCTGCAACCATGGTTTGCAGCATGTTGTGCACGCTGCTGACAGGCAAATTCAATGCACTTTTTATCTCGGTCAAACGTAGGCCTTCCTTGTGTTGCACCAAGAGGCCAAGCACGTCAAAACTGCGCAAGTAACGGTCTGGGCTCATGGCGATGCCACCAGTTCAAAACCTTCATAACCTTTGTCGGCGACGGCTTGGCATTCCTTGCGGTAGACGCCGATTTTGGCCACGTAGGGCATGAACACCCTGGGTTTACCGGGAATGTTGGCACCTAGAAACCAGGAATTCGCCAACGGAAACAGGGTCTTGTTGGCAGCCTGGTTCACGTGTTCAACCCATCCATCCTCCGCAGCTTTTGTGGCTTCGATGCTGCCAAATCCGTTGCCGCGCAGGTATTGAAGGCAATCGCTGATCCACTCAACGTGCTGCTCGATGCCGACAATCATATTTACCAGCACAGCCGGGCTGCCGGCGCCGGTGATGATGAAGAGGTTGGGAAAGCCATTGGTCATCAGGCCGAGGTAAGTGCGCGGCCCGTCGTCCCATTTTTTTGACAACGATAGATCTCCCTTGCCGCTAATGTCGATGTTGAGCACGGCACCGGTGAGGGCATCGTAACCCGTGGCGCAGACGATGACGTCCAGGTCATATTTCGCTTCGCTGGTGTGAATGGCGCTGGCGGTGACTTCGATGATCGGGGTTTTTTTCAGGTCGACAAGGTGGACGTTGTCGCGGTTGAAAGTCTCAAAATACCCGGTGTCCACGCAAATGCGTTTGGTACCCAAGGGGTGGTCTTTGGGACACAGCGACTCTGCCACCCGAGGGTCTTTTACCAGCGCCCTGATTTTGCCGCGCACGAATTCGGCGATGGTGTTGTTGGACGCCTGGTTCAGCATCAGGTCGTTGTAGGCGTGCACGAAATTGACACCGCCCTTGTTCCAGCGACGTTCGTATTCGCTCAGACGTTCCTCATCAGAAGCCTCAAGCGCCGCCTTTTCGCTGAATTCGTAGAGGGTGCCAACCTCACGCGCGCGCTGGCGATGTTCAAGATAATTGGTCTTCCAGGAATGCTGGTCAATTGGCTGGAGGGTCGTGTTCCAGGCGGGAATCGAAAAATTGGCGCTGCGCTGGAAGACATGCAACTGTTTGGCCTGTCGGGCGATGGCTGGGATCGCCTGAATGCCCGAGGAGCCGGTACCTATCACACCCACCTTTAATCCCGTGAAATCGACGGGGTCATGTGGCCAGGCTCCGGTGTGGTAAATCTTGCCGGAAAAAGTGTTTATCCCCGCTATGGCCGGCAACCGTGCAATCGAGAGCGCACCGGTTGCCAGGATGCAGAATTGTGCCGAATAACGCTGGCCGGTTTCAGTGTGAAACCGCCATCGTTTCGTGTTTTCATCCTGCTTGATGGCCGAAACACGGGTATTGAAATCGATGTCCCGGCGCAGGTCGAAGCGCTTGGCCACGTGTTGGACATAACGCAGTATTTCCGCTTGCGCGGCGTATTTTTCGGTCCAGACCCACTCCTGCTCCAATTCACGCGAAAAGGAATAGGAGTATTGAAGGCTTTCCACGTCACAGCGTGCGCCCGGATACCGGTTCCAGTACCAAACACCGCCGACATCTGCTGCGGCTTCCACGACCCGGGCAGTGAAACCCAAATCGCGCAGTCTGTGCAGCATGTGCAGGCCGGCAAAACCAGCGCCGATGATGACCGCGTCAAAGTGCTGCGAACCCTGCATCGCGCGCCCCGCTCACGCCTTGCGGCGTTCGTGTTCAACCGTTTCAAGCAGAAACGCGGCCGCCACCGATGCGTTGATTTTGCAATCAAGCAGCAGGGGCCCTTGCGGGTCTCGCAGGGCTGGAGCGAGTTTGGCCAGCTCGTCCAGGGTGCGCACAGTGAAGGCTTCAAATCCGAAAGCCTGTGCTACAGGCGCGAAGTCAATGTCGGCAAATACCGCGGTAGAAACCGGCATGTCACGCATCTTGAGGTAGTGCAATTCGGCGCCGTAGGCGCCGTCATTGACCAGGATGATGACCAGCGGGATGCCTTCTCGCGCAGCGGTTTCTAGTTCGCTCATGGTCATCAGAAAACCGCCATCACCAATGAACAGAACAGTGGTGCGATCCGGTGTGCCGCAGGCAAAACCCAGGGCGGTGCCAAATCCCATGCCGATGGAGGCGAAATCCACCGTGTTCTTGATATGGTCCGGGCCCGGAACATCGATGAAGGGCATGATCTGCAGGAAATTTCCCGCGTCATAGACAGCGTTGCGGTTTTTCGGCAGCATTGCATTGAGCGTCATGGCCATGGACCGGGGATCCATCGTGCGTGCAGTTGGGGCTGGCTGGAACTCGGCGCCAAGATCAATGCTGGCGAGGCGCAGACGGGTGTCCTCCGTGTAAAAGTGGCGGTCAGCCGCGGGGCGCTCGGGCATCGCTGCGAGCAACTGCTCGGCAGCGTCCGCTGCATCGGCTATGAGCGCCACATCGGCATGAAACCAGCGCCCGATGTTGGCCTGGCGGACGTCCACCTGAATCAGCGGAACGTCGGTCGGCAGTGAGGTGCCAAAACTCGTGGTGCGATGGTTCAATCCTGCGCCAAAGGCCACAATGCAATCGGCCTGGTCAATCAGACGGCGCCCCTGAGCATGTGAAAACGATCCGACAATGCCCGCGTTGTAGGCGTGACCGCGAAACATGTCTTTTGCCTTGAGCGTTGTGGTCAAAACAGCTCCCACGCGTTGCGCCAATTGTTCGATGGCTGCGCGAGCCCCGGCGCGATGGGCTCCCAATCCAACCACG
>JANNYX010000107.1:0-2606 GCA_031410295.1 Rhodoferax sp. | reverse complement strand
GCCGGGGCCGGCCAGGCCATACCAGGTGGTGGCTTCGAAGCCAGGAAAGCCGGACTCGATCATGGTGGGCACATTCGGGTAACTGGCAGCACGTTTGGCACGGGTCTGGGCAATGGCGATCGCCTTGCCGCCTTTTACGTGGGGGGTGGCGGCGGTCATGGTGTCAAAGCTGTAATTGATCTGGCCGCCGATCAGGTCCACCAACATCGGGCCTGAACCTTTGTACGGCACGTGCAGGGCGTCAATGCCGGCGGCGAGTTTGAACATTTCCAGCGCCAGGTGTTGCGCCGAGCCGTTGCCGGCCGAGCCAAAGCTGATCTTGCCCGGGTTTTGTTTGCACAGTTCCACGATGTCCTTGACCGTGCGTGCGGTTTGTTTCTCGTTGCCGATCAGCAGATTGGGTGTGATGCCGACCATCGAGATGGGAGAGAAATCATTCGCTACGCTGTAGCTCATCTTGGGCGTGAGGGCTGGGGCAATGGCATGGCTGTTGATGTGGGCCATCAAGAGGACGTTGCCGTCACCGGGTTGTTTGGCCACGTAGTCGGCAGCGATCATGCCGGCCGCCCCCGCCTTGTTTTCCACCACGATGGTGGTGTTCCACATCGGCGCCAGCTTCTGGCCGATGACGCGGGCCAGGATGTCGGTGCCGCCGCCAGGGGCAAATCCGACAATGATGCGCACCGGGCCTGCGGGAAGGTTCGGCAGGGTCTGGGCCAGCACCATCGGGACGGCAAGGCTGGATGCGGTGGCGGCGATGAAGGTTCTACGTTGCATGGTGAGTCTCCTTGGAGGAAAGAATGAAAGTTCAGGCGGCTTTTTGCAGCGGTGTCGCGGCAGCGTGGCTGGAGAAGTAGTCCATCGTGGCGTGAACGCCGCTGCCCGCCAGTTTGATGCCGGCGAGTTTCATGCCCATCTCGCAGGCGGCTACGGCCGCGATTAATGTGAGGTCATTCACATCGCCCAGATGGCCGATGCGGAACATCCGGCCTTTGACCTTGCCAAGGCCAGTGCCCAGCGAGCAGTCGAAACGGTCATAGATGATTTTGCGCACGGCGTCGGCGTCGACGCCTTCGGGCACCATCACGCCGGTCAGGACGGGTGAGTACACCGCCGGGTCGGCGCACTGGATTTGCAGACCCCAGGCCCGGGCGGCTTTGCGCACGCCCTGTTCCCAGCGCTGGTGGCGGGCGAAGACGTTGGCCAGGCCCTGCTCCAGCAACATGTCACAGGCCTCCGAGAGGCCGTAAAGCAGGTTGGTGTTGGGGGTTGACGGGAAGTAGCCGGTCTGGTTCATCTCGATCATCTCGTCCCAGGCCCAGAATGCCTTGGGCTGGGTGGCGCCTTTGCTGGCGGCAATCGCCTTGGTCGAGACCGCGTTGAAACTGATGCCTGGCGGGAGCATGAGGCCTTTTTGTGAGCCGCCAATGCTCACGTCCACACCCCATTCGTCGTGGCGGTAGTCGGCCGAGGCCAGGCCGGAGATGGTGTCGACCAGCAGCAGGGCCGGGTGTTTGGCGGCGTCCATGGCGCGGCGCACGGCGGCAATGTCGCTGGTCACGCCGGTTGAGGTTTCGTTGTGCACCACACACACGGCCTTGATCTGGTGCTGCGGATCGGACTTCAGGCGCTCTTCAATCAAATCCGCGCGCACACCATGCCGCCAGATGCCGATCTCGGGACGCTCGGCGCCGGGGTGGCGCATCACCTCAGCGTTCAAACCCAGGCGCGCCGCCAGTTTTTGCCACAAGGCGGCAAAGTGGCCGGTCTCGTACATCAGCACCTGATCGCCTGGGCTAAGGGTGTTGACCATGGCCGCTTCCCAAGCGGCTGTGCCGGATGCGGGGTAGATGATGACCGGTTGCTTGGTCTGGAAAATTTTCTGCATGTCCGCCAGCACTTTGAGGCCCAGTGCGCCAAACTCGGGGCCGCGATGGTCGATGGTCGGCAGGCTCATGGCGCGCAGAATGCGATCCGGCACCGGCGAGGGGCCGGGGATCTGCAGGAAGTGACGTCCCGAGGGGTGGTAGTTGAGGGGAATCATGGGCGCAATTTGCCATGCGGCAGAGGAATGAACAGCGTCAATTTTTGCACACTCACAGCAAGATACAGTACGTGATTGCCCACCCATCCCGACCAGTTTCCATAACGCGCATGACTGCACCTGTGTCACTGAAAATCCTGCCCACCTCGCCTGCCCACGCGTACGAGCTGGTTGCCGCCAGCAGCAACGAGGTGGCCGGCCGCTTGGCCGCGCGCCTTGCTGTCGAAACCCAGGGCGAAGTGCTGTTTTCAGCGGCCGACCGTGGCCGATACGCCACCGACGCCTCGATTTACCAGCAAATGCCGGTTGGTGTCTTTGTGCCGCGAAGTGCTGACGAGGCCAAGACGGCGCTGGATATCTGCCGCGACCTGAAGGCGCCCATCGTGCCGCGCGGCAGCGGCACCAGCCAGTGCGGCCAGACGGTGGGCGCCGGCTTGGTGATCGACCACAGCAAACACGTGCGCAATATCCTCGACGTGGATGTTGAGAACAAGACGGTGGAAGTCGAACCCGGCCTGGTGCTGGACCACCTCAACGCAACTCTGAAAAAACACGGCCTGTG
>JANNYX010000106.1:0-6493 GCA_031410295.1 Rhodoferax sp. | reverse complement strand
CATCGCCCAGCGCTTTCGCTTTCAGGATCAAAACGTCACCCTGGCCGGCGGCGTGCCCGAGGTGACGGGGATCAGCGACATCCTCCTGGGCGCCAGCGTGAACTGGAGCCCCAGCTGGACGCTGGACTCCACCGTCCAGTTCAATCCGCGCACCGACCAGTCCTCCCGCGCCACCGTCGGCGCGCGTTTCAGCCCGGGCGACTAGCACGTGGTCAGCGCCGCTTACCGCTTTCAGCGGGCCTTGAGCGAGCAGCTGGATATCGGCTGGCAATGGCCGCTCAACGATTTGTGGGGCGACAAAGGGCAGGAGCTCGGCGCCGGCCAGGGCCAAGGCGCAGGGCGCTGGTACAGCGTGGGCCGGCTCAATTACAGCTTGCTGGACCGCAAACTGGTCGACGCCGTGGTCGGTTTTGAGTACGATGCTGGCTGCTGGCTTGGGCGGGTCGTGCTGGAGCAGTTGACTACCGGCCTGGCCAGCACCAACCAGCGCATCATGTTCCAGCTTGAATTTGTCGGCTTTACCCGACTTGGGTCGAATCCGCTGAAGACTCTCAAGGACAATATACCCCGCTACCAATACCTGCGCGAGCAAGTCACCTCGCCCAGCCGATTCAGCCAATACGATTGATCACGCCGATGCACATGACCTTGTCGAAAACCCAAAGGGCGCTGGTCCTGGCCGCCCTTGGCACCGTGTTGGGCGCTGGGGCGCAGGCGCAGGGACTGCGGGCCACGCCGCCGCAGACCGGCGCCCCGTCGCGCAGCGCGCCCATTGCGCCGATTGCACCCGGAGCCAACCCGGCCGCGGCTGGCCCAGCGGCCAGCGCGTCGGCGCAACGTGCCGCCGACTTTATCGTGGCCGTGGTCAACAGCGAGCCGATCACCAACAACGAAGTGCGCATTGAAGCCAAACGCCTGGCGCAACAACTGGCCCAGGCGCGCCGCCCCGCGCCGAGCCAGGCCGAACTGGGCCGCGGCGTGCTGGAGCGGCTGATCAGCGACAAGGCGCAGCTGCAAATGGCCCGTGAAAGCGGCATCCGCATTGACAACGTGGCCGTCGACCAGGCCGAAGAAAACGTCGCGCGGCAAAACCGCATCGACGTGCCCGAGTTGCGCAAACGCCTGGCGCTGGACGGCATCGGCCTGGCCCAGTACCGCGAATCCCTGCGTGACCAGCTGGCCCTGATCCGGCTGCGCGAGCGCGAGGTCGATTCACGTGTGCGGGTGTCTGACCTGGAAGTTGAGCAGTACCTGCGCGAGCAGGCGGCCAACCCGCAGGCCAGCACGCAACAGATCAACCTTGCGCAAATTTTGGTGGCGGTGCCGGAAAACGCCAGCCCCGAACAAATTGCAACACTGCAGGCCAAAGCGCAAACCGCGCTGCAACGCGCCCGCGCCAACGAAGACTTTGCCGCGCTGGCGCGCGAGTTCTCCGATTCACCCGACCGCGCCAACGGCGGCCAGCTCGGCCTGCGCCCGCTTGACCGGGTGCCGCCCCTGTTCCTGGAGGCGACGCAGGTGTTGGCGGTCGGCGGGGTCTCTGGCGTGGTGCGGTCCGGCGCCGGTTTTCATGTGCTCAAAGTGCTTGAAAAGGGCGTGCCCGGCATGACCATGGTGCAAAACCGCGCGCGCCACATTTTGCTGCGTGCTTCGGCGCAAATGAACGAAACGCAGGCGCGCGACAAACTCAACGAATTCAAACGCCGCGTGCAAGGCGGCCAGGCCGACTTCGCCGCGCTGGCCCGTGAAAACTCGCAAGACGGCAGCGCGGCGCAGGGTGGCGACCTCGGCTGGTCCAGCCCGGGCCAGTTCGTGCCCGAATTCGAACAGGCGATGAATGCCTTGCAGCCTGGCCAGATCAGCGACCCATTGGTGTCGCGTTTTGGCATGCACCTGATCCAGTTGCAGGAGCGGCGCACGGCGGCCTTGAGCAAAACCGAGCAGCAAGAGGTAGTGCGCAACCAGTTGCGCGACAAGAAACTCGACGAAGCCTTTGTGTTGTGGGTGCAGGAAGTGCGCGGTCGCGCATACGTGGAATTCCGCGAACCTGTGCAATTGTGAGCCCCGCGTTCGCCCAGCAGCTGTGCCAGGGCGAAGCCAAAATTGCCTGGTGATGCCTTGAAACACACCCCCAAAAAACGCTTCGGCCAGCACTTCCTGACCGACGCCGGCATCATTGAGGCGATTGTTCAGGCGATTGACCCCAGGCCGGGCCAACGCATGGTTGAAATTGGTCCTGGGCTGGCAGCGCTGACCCAGCCGCTGGTGCAGCGGCTGGGTTTTCTCACCGTGATTGAACTCGACCGCGACCTGGCGGCCAAACTACGCAAAGAGAAAAATCTTTATGTGATCGAAGCCGACGTACTCAAGGTAAATATAGCCGATGAAATATATGTAAATTATGCTATTAATACAGGTTCAAAAAACGAGATAAATTCTTCTGAATTTTCATCAAAATCCAAAATTAACGATAAATTAAGGATCGTGGGAAACCTGCCTTACAACATCTCCAGCCCGATTCTCTTTCATCTTCTGGACGCCGTTGACAGCATTAAAGACCAACATTTCATGCTGCAAAAGGAAGTCGTCGAGCGCATGGTGGCCAAGCCCGCCACAGCGGCTTATGGCAGGTTGAGCGTGATGCTGCAATGGCGCTATGCGATGGAGAACCTCCTGTTTGTGCCGCCCGAAAGTTTCGCGCCGCCGCCACGCGTAGACAGCGCTGTCGTGCGCATGCTGCCGCGCCCGGATGCGGCACCGCTGGACCCAAAACGCCTGAGCGAAATTGTTCGGGTGGCCTTCAGCCAGCGGCGCAAACTGTTGCGCCACACCCTGGGCAAATGGCTGGAGGAAAAGAATTTCGCCGGTGATTTCAACGTGACCCGGCGTGCCGAAGAAGTGCCGGTCAGCGAATACATTGCCTTGGCGCAGCAGTGCGCCTAGTGCCCCGGCTCAGAGATTTCGAAACAAGATGAAAGTGATGATTTCGCGCTCAGGCCAAGGCGCAAAACGCAGACATAGCTGTGGCTATGGCAAGGCTTCGCAACGCAGGCCTGGGGGCGAAAGCGCGCTTTCATGTTTCGAAATTTCTGGGTCGGGGTACTAGCGGTGATTGAGCGGTGCGCCAGGTGAACCGGCTGACGCCCAGGTACTGGCGCGACCAACCCGTTCTTCTGTAAAGTGCAGCAACCTACGAACGGAGCCAAAACATGCCCACCCGACCCGCCACCCGCACCCTGTTGCGCCGTCTGTTTTTCGGCCTGCTGATACTCGCAAGCAACCTTGCTTTTGCCCAGGTCTGGCCCGCCAAACCGGTGAAAATCGTCACCGCGTTTGCCGCCGGCAGTGCCAGCGACATCATCGCCCGCATGCTGGCGCAAGAGCTTCAGGCGGAGTACAACCAGCCCTTTGTGGTCGACAACAAACCCGGCGCGTCGGGTTTTATTGCGGCGGAATTTGTCACCAAATCCGCGCCGGATGGCTACACCTTGATGCTCACCACCAACACGGTGAATTCCGCCAATCCGCACCTGTTCAAAAAACTTCCCTACGACCCGATCAAGGATTTCACGCCGATCGCCCGCATCTGCAACGCCACCTTCGTCTTGGCCGTCGTGGCCGAAAATCCGGCGAAGTCGGTGGCCGAGCTGATCACCGCCGCGCGGGCCAACCTTGGCAAGACCAATTTCGCCTATGGCAACAGCACCGGGCAGATCGCCGGCGCCGCCTTCAACAACCTGGCCGGCCTGGGGGCCACGGCGGTGCCCTACAAAAGCACGCCGCAGGCCTTGACGGCGTTGGTCGGTGGTGAGGTGGCGTTTCTGTTTGTCGATCTGGCCTCCAGCCAGGCCTTGCTCAAGGCTGGCCGCATACGGGCCTTGGCGGTGACCACCGAGGCCAGAAGCACGCTGGCGCCCGACGTGCCACCGCTGGCAACCAGCGCCAATTTGCCCGGCTTTGACCTGGCCGCCTGGGTTGGCATCGTCGGCCCGGCGGCGATGCCGGCTGACATCGTCAACCGCCTGAGCGCATCCATCAACCGCATCGTCGCCCGCAAGGAGGTGACGGAGCGCTTGACCGCCCTGGGCACCGATGTGTCGCCTGGCACCTCCTCTGAGCTGCAGGCCTACATGGCGCAGCAGCTGGTCTCCTGGCGTGACAAGATCAAGGCGGCGGGCATTCAAGCAGAATAAGTCGGCCTGTCGGGGGCCTGCCGTACGTAAAAAAGCCCGCATGAAGCGGGCTTTTTTACGTCAACACAGGGTTCCGGTCAGGCTGCTGCCAACCAATACCCCGCGTTGAAAGGGCTGCTCATGCGCAGCGCCAGGGGCGAAATATCGATCAACAAATCGGTCGGCATTTTCTCGCCGGACTCGGTGGTGACTTCAATGTGCGGGCTGTTGATAACAACGCCGTCTTTAGCCTCGGTCGCCCGTTCTGCTTGGCTGGTGTGTGCAGAACGGGCTACAGAAAAGAATAGAAACATCTGAAGGGTATTTTTCGGTCCCCCCAATAATCTGCGGCGTCGCGGAAAATGTCGAGCAGCTGCTCGCGCGCCTCTTTGTCAAACTTCATGTTGGCCGGAATATGCTCAAGCACGGCGATAAAGCCAGGCTGCGGGCCCGACTTGTGCACCGGGTCGGTGATGCTGTCGTACAGCGCGTCAAAATTTTTGCCGGTGTGCGCTGGCAGCATGAACTGCTGGCCGATCATGTCCAGCACATCCTGCTTGGTTTGTGCGTTGGCTAGATTGGCGTACAGGAAGTGCTGGCCCATGGCGCGGGCGGCATCTTGCAGGTCCGAGACGCGAAAGGCGCGGATCGACTGCACGATGTTGGTCCGCACCCCGCGCAAAGGGCCGTCGGTGGCCACCGGCGGCATGCCGGCGTGGCCGCCACCGGCCATGTTCATTTCTTTTTTCAACGACATAATTTCTCTCACTGGTTCATTAAATTACACACAACACGTTCACGGGTGTTGACGCTCGGGTCAACGAAATTTCTCACGGCGCGATCTTGCGAAAACTCGAATAATGATCGGCCGTGTAATAACAATCATCCGGTGCCGTGGGTTTGCCACCACACACAATTCGCCGCGCGCCACGGTCACGCGAACCCGGCGTTTTCACCGTGTACTCGCGGTAATAACCGCGCTGGTGCGACGGCAAGATGCGCTCACGGTTGCCAAATACCACGCCGTCTTTGTCAAATGCAAACGGCCCGCCCTGCTGAATTTTCTCGTAGGTGTCACGCCCCTGCGGTGGCAACTCAGCCCGGGCGATGACCGGTAAACCCTGGTCGGGCGCAACACCTTTGGCTTGCACCAAGTTGGTGAAAGCAACACTAAAAAGAAAAAAGCAAGCAAGTACTAACTTGTTGCTCAAATGGCTTGACTTTTTGCGAAAGTTTGACCCCACCATCGCACCTTTTTTCTGTTAAATACTGTTCATAAACCCCGGGTAAACCCGAAATCCAACAATTGCAAGTGTCGCCGATTTGATAAAAAAGCGCAAGACCCTGCCCAATAAATAGGCATTGACGGCGCGCTCGCTGGCGCTGGCAAGAAAGCCGGCTTGGATTGTCTAGTCCAGGGAAGAGTTAGTGCTTGCTTAGCGCTTGATCAAGCACGTACCGCGTTGGCATCGGCAACGGTCAGGGCGGACATGTTGACAATCCGGCGCACGGTGGTGCTGGCGGTGAGGATGTGCACCGGTTTTGCCGCGCCCAGCAACACCGGCCCAATGGCGATATTGCCACCGGCGGCGGTTTTCAGCAGGTTGTAGGCGATATTGGCGGCGTCAATATTGGGCAACACCAGCAAATTGGCGGGGCCGGCCAGGGTGCTGTTGGGCATGATGGCGGCGCGGGCGGCGGCGTCCAGCGCCACGTCGCCGTGCATTTCGCCGTCAACTTCCAGCCAGGGGGTGTTTTGCCGCAACAACTCCAGTGCCCTGCGCATTTTGAGGGCGCTGGGCTGGTTGCTGTTGCCAAAATTGGAGTGGGACAACAGGGCCGCCTTCGGGTGGATGCCGAAACGCATCATCTCCTCTGCGGCCATGGTAGTGATTTCCGCCAGCTGCTCGGCCGTCGGGTCGTAGTTGACATGGGTGTCAACGATGAACAACTGGCGGTCGGGCAACATCAGCGCATTCATCGCGGCATAAGTGTTCACGCCCGGGCGTTTGCCGATGACCTGGTCGATGTACGGCAAATGGTGCGCAGTGTTGCCCCAGGTGCCACAGATCAAGCCATCGACGTCGCCCTTGTGCAGCAGCATGGCGCCGATGAGCGTGAGCCGCCGGCGCATCTCGATCTTGGCCAGGTGCACCGAGACGCCCTTGCGTTCGGTCATGCCGTGATAGGTCATCCAGAAGTCGCGGTAGCGCGCGTCCTGCTCGACGTTGACGATGTCGTAGTCCAGGCCTTCCTTCAGCCGCAGGCCGAACTTCTCCACGCGAGCGGCGATGACCGCCGGCCGGCCGATCAGCGTCGGC
>JANNYX010000105.1:0-2262 GCA_031410295.1 Rhodoferax sp. | reverse complement strand
GCGGCTTGAGGATAACCCCATGCCATAGGCGCTGAGCACGCCCGCCAAGGGATGCACAAACACGCGCGTCATGCCCAACGCGTCAGCAACCAGGCAGGCGTGTTGCCCGCCTGCGCCACCAAAACAGTGCAAGGTATAGCGGGTGACGTCATACCCCCGAGCGACGGAAATTTTCTTGATGGCGTTGGCCATCTGTTGCACGGCAATATTGATAAAGCCTTCCGCGACCTCGTGGGGTGAGCGCCCGGTTTGCGCGGAGATCTCCGCAAAATTCCTGCGCACCACCGCGACGTCCAGCGATTCGTCCCCCGCAGCGCCAAACACTTTGGGGAAATAACGCGCCTGTATCTTGCCGACCAGCACATTGGCATCGGTCACGGCCAGCGGGCCACCCCGGCGGTAACTGGCCGGGCCGGGGTTGGCACCGGCACTCTGCGGCCCAACGCGAAAGCGCGCACCATCAAACGCCAAAACAGAACCGCCACCGGCCGCCACCGTATGAATGCTCATCATCGGGGCGCGCATGCGAACGCCCGCCACCTGGGTTTCGAATTCCCGCTCAAACTCTCCCGCAAAATGGGACACGTCAGTGGACGTGCCACCCATGTCAAAACCAATCACACGGTTGTGTCCGGCGATGGCGGCAGTGCGGGCCATGCCGACAATTCCCCCCGCCGGGCCACTTAATATGGCATCCTTGCCCTGAAACGCCAGAGCGTCGGCCAAACCACCGGAAGACTGCATGAAGAACAGCCTGACTCCCGGCATTTCGCCGGCCACCTGATCCACGTAACGTCGCAAAATTGGTGACAAATAGGCGTCCACCACAGTGGTGTCACCGCGGCTTACAAACTTCATCAACGGACTGGTTTCGTGTGAAGTACTGATCTGGCTGAATCCAATTTCCGTTGCTATGGCCTGGGCCAACTTTTCGTGCGCGATGTAACGGTATCCGTGCATGAACACAATGGCAACGCTTCGCAGACCTTGCCGAAAATGTGCCAACAGCGCTGCCTTCAGCAACGCTTCGTCCAGCACCTCGATCACGTCACCATGGGCACCGACCCGTTCGTTGGCTTCCACCACGGCGGTGTACAGCAGCTCCGGCAACACAATATTTCTGTCAAACAAGCGTGGGCGATTTTGGTAAGCGATTCGAAGCGCGTCGCGAAAACCCCGTGTCGTCACCAGCAGCGTGGGTTCGCCCTTGCGCTCCAATAAGGCGTTGGTCGCCACCGTGGTGCCCATCTTGACGCATTCAACCAAAGCCGGTGTCACAGGCTCGCCAGGTCGCAGGCCGAGCAGGTACCGAATGCCGGCCACTGCCGCATCTTTGTACAGCTGTGGGTTGTCGCTCAGAAGCTTGTGGGTCGCGATCGACCCATCGGGGCGCCTGCCCACCACATCGGTGAAGGTACCACCGCGGTCAATCCAGAATTGCCAGCGTTGCCCGTCCGGTTGAGGCGATTGATTCAAAGTTTCCATTTGTTTTCAATCAATGACATGAAAAATACCTCAAAGTGCTCAGAGACTGGCGGCGCTGCGTGCTGCTTGGTCATAAATACCGGAGAGCAGTCGCAGCAGGCGCGCCAACTCGCCGATATCGCGGTTCAAACTGTCGTCGGCATTAAGTGCGTCGATCAAACAGGATTCGCGAATGGCGCGATAACGCTCAACTGCTTCGCGCCCGGTTTCGGTTGACGAATACGTCACGTCTTTGCCAGTCTTGCTGGAGATCACGACACCTGTGTTTTGCAATTTTTTTAGCGAATAGTTGATAAGGTGCGTGTCCTCCACATTCATGATGAAACAAATGTCAGCCAGGCGTTTGTTGCGGGCGCGGTGGGTGACATGGTGCAGCACCAGCACATCGAGTGGCATCAAATCCTTGAGGCCGGCCGCGCTCATGCAGTGCACGATCCAGCGGTGAAAAGCGTTGCCTGCGACGATCAAGCCGAACTCGAATTCAATCATTTCGGCGCTGCGGGGTGAGACCAAATGCGCAGACGAAACAATGGGTTGCGCTGATACGGCGGGTTTTTTGACCATGCATCGATCCAGTTTGGAAGTTTCAGAATTTAAGCCGCCCTTAGCACTGAAAATTGTAGACATTTTGACTATTTTTTGTCGACACTTTGTTGACATTTAGGGAAAATACCGATCACTTGACGACAAATCCCCACTAGAGTCAACGCACTGTCTGCTTTTTTTCATGTCCTTGTCACCTTTTGCGAACTCTCCAGGAGCCTCCATGAAACCTCG
>JANNYX010000104.1:0-6313 GCA_031410295.1 Rhodoferax sp. | reverse complement strand
GTTCGGGCGGCGTTTGCTCCAGCGCATTTTTGACAGCCGAGACGATATTGTTGAGCGGATCGGTCAGGGCTTCCAGAATTTCATTGCTGGAGATGGAAGTGCGCGGGCGCAATCTGTCGGAAGGTGTGCCGCGCAGCTTCACCATCTCCAGCAATGAAATTCTGGAAGCCCTGACCGATCCGCTCAACAATATCGTCTCGGCTGTCAAAAATGCGCTGGAGCAAACGCCGCCCGAACTGGGCGCCGACATTGCCGACCGCGGCATGATGTTGACCGGCGGCGGCGCGCTCCTGCGCGACCTGGACCGCCTTCTGGCCGAAGAAACCGGCCTGCCGGTGCTGGTCGCCGAAGACCCGCTGACCTGTGTCGTGCGCGGCTGCGGCATTGCGCTGGAGCGCATGGAGCGGCTGGGGTCGATCTTCACCTCTGAATGACACCATGACGCCTGCCGTGCAGGCCTGACGCTCGGCTGCGCATTGCATGACAAAAAGCCTGACGCCCCTTTCGTCATTGAAGTGCAGCAATGTCATTGAGCGCAGCGAAGTCATCCCGTCATGCCATTAGGAACCCTTGACCGCACGCCGCCGCCCTTCTTCAGGCAGGGGCCTTCTGCGCTTTCCAAGCTGACGGTGTTCAGTGCCATGGCCCTGTTTCTGATGGTCGCCGACAACCGCTTTAAATATGCGCAGCCGGTGCGCGTTGCAGTGGCCACGGCCTTGCGGCCGTTGCAGTGGCTGGCGATGCAGCCGGTCAACTGG
Organism: Rhodoferax sp.; assembly: GCA_031410295.1. Taxonomy (GTDB): domain Bacteria; phylum Pseudomonadota; class Gammaproteobacteria; order Burkholderiales; family Burkholderiaceae_C; genus JANYCG01. Next base: position 5,555 of record JANNYX010000104.1, on the reverse strand, counting down.
GCGTTGGGCGGCGGGCAATATTTCGAGTCACTTAACCAGGCCCAGTCCGAGGCCAGCCAGGCCCGCGCAAAATTGACGGCACAGTCACAACGCGCCAACCAGGTTGGTCAACTGTTGCTGGAGAATCAGCGCTTGCGCCAGATGTTGAATCTGAAGGAGCGCCTGAACGTGCCGGCGCAGGCGGCGCAGGTTCTTTACGACGCGGCCGATCCTTACTCGCGCAAAATCATCATTGATGTGGGTCTGGCCAGCGGTGTTGCCGCCGGTTCCCCGGTGATCGACGAGGCCGGTGTGCTCGGGCAAGTGACAAGGGTGTACCCAACCGTCAGCGAAGTGACCCTGGTCACCGACCGCGACCAGGTGATCCCGGTCCTGAACACCCGCACCGGCGCGCGTGGCATTGCCTTTGGCGACGGCTCCCTCACCTCCAGCGCATTGGAGTTGCGTTTCATGTCGGCCAATGCCGACGTGCAAGTGGGTGACCAGCTCTCCACCAGCGGTGTCGATGGCGTTTACCCGCCAGGTTTGCCGGTGGCGCGGGTCGACAAGGTCGAGCGGCGACCTGACAGCGCCTTCGTGCGGGTCATTTGCGCGCCGCTGGGGCGTGTCGCCGCGACCGGTCAGGTGATGGTGCTGGCCAGCGCAAGCGCCCTGATCGCGCCCCGGCCAGAGGCCGAACCGCCACCCTTGGCAAGTGGCAAAAAAGGGGCGAAAAAATGATCATGCGCCAGGGCCAGCAATTGCTGCTGCCGGCGAACCCCTTGTTCATCTGGGGCAGCCTGTTGGCGGCCTTGCTGCTCAATATGTTGCAGAACATGGGCCTGTGGGGGCGCGCCGCCTGGGTGCCGGACATGGTGGCGTTGGTGCTGGTGTTCTGGAGCGTGCACCAGCCGCTGCGCGTGGGCATCGGCACCGCGTTTATTTTTGGCCTTTTCATGGACGTGCACCAAAGCTCGTTGTTGGGTCAACACGCCTTCGCGTATTCCGTGCTGAGTTTTCTGGCCATCGCCATCCACCGGCGCCTGTTGTGGTTCAGCGTGCCGTCACAGGCCTTGCAGGTGTTGCCGCTGTTTATCGCAGCGCACGCGATTGAATGGTTGTTGGGCATGATCGCGGGTGGCCGATTCCCCGGCGTCTCGATGTTCGCAGCGCCCTTGATCGAGACACTCCTGTGGCCGCTGGTGAGCGTGATCCTGCTGGTGCCGCAACGCCGCGCGCCAGATCCCGATGCCAACCGGCCGTTATGACTGAATTGCGCAATATCGAAGCTGATCTGGCGCGTTTTCGCGCCCGCATGTTCATCGCTGCGCTGGCCGTGGTGGTGTGTTTCGTGCTGCTGGCCTCGCGCATGGCTTACCTGCAGATCGTCCGCCATGAAGACCTGAAGGAGCAGGCCGAGAACAACCGCACGGCGATTGTTCCGCTGGTGCCCAACCGCGGCCAGATCCTGGACCGCAACGGTGTCGTGCTGGCCACCAATTATTCGGCTTACACGCTGGAGATCACCCCGGCCAAAGTGGCCGAACTGGAGGCCACCATCGACGCGCTGGCCAGCATCGTCGACATCACGCCGCGCGACCGCAAACGCTTCAAGAAACTGCAGGAAGAGTCGAAAAATTTCGACTCATTGCCCATCCGCAGCCGCCTCAGCGACGAAGAAGTGGCCAAATTCGCTGTGCAGCGTTTTCGCTTCCCCGGCGTCGAAATCAAGGCGCGCCTGTTTCGCAGTTATCCCTTTGGCGAACTGGCAAGCCACGTGATCGGCTACATCGGGCGCGTCAACCAGGCGGAAAAAAAGGCCATGGAAGACTGGCCCGACGAAGAGCAGACCAATTACCGCGGCACCGAATACATCGGCAAACTCGGTGTGGAACAGAGTTTCGAGGGCCAGCTGCACGGCACGACGGGTGTGGATTCGATGGAGACCTCAGCCGGCGGGCGTGCCGTGCGCAAACTCGCCAGCAGCCCTTCCACCCCCGGCAACACGGTGCAACTGTCGATCGACATCAAGCTGCAAAAACTGGTGGAAGACCTTTTTGGCGAACGCCGCGGCGCACTGGTGGCGATTGACCCGCAAACCGGCGAGGTACTGGCGTTTGTCAGCAAACCCACGTTTGACCCGAACCTGTTCGTCGAAGGCATTGACTCCGACAGCTGGCAGGCGCTCAACGAGTCGCTCGACAAACCCCTGCTGAACCGGGCGCTGCGGGGCACCTACCCGCCTGGCTCCACCTACAAGCCCTTCATGGCCCTGGCGGCGCTGGAAACCGGCAAACGCACGCCCGAGCAAACCATCCACGACCCGGGTTACTACATGTTTGGCAACCACCGCTTCCGTGACGACAAGGAAGGTGGCCACGGCACGGTCAACATGTACCGCTCGATCGTGCAGTCCTGCGACACCTACTATTACATCCTGGCCAATGACCTGGGCGTCGATGGCATCCACGCCCAGATGAGCAAGTATGGCTTTGGCGATTTGACCGGCATCGACATCCAGGGCGAGGTGCGCGGCCTGTTGCCATCGACCGACTGGAAGCGGCGTTACTACAAAAAAGCGGAGCAGCAGAAGTGGTATCCCGGTGAGACGATTTCGCTGGGCATTGGACAGGGCTACAACAACTTCACCATGTTGCAACTCGCTGCCGCAACCGCTCTCCTGGCCAACAATGGCGTGAAGATGAAGCCGCATCTGGTCAAGCAGGTGATGAATGTGATGACCAAATCATCCACCGACACCGAACGAAAAGTGGTGGGTGAGGTGGTTGCCAACCCGGCCAATATCGCGGTGATCCGCGCGGCCATGGCCGGTGTCAACATTGAAGGCACGTCGGCCTCGAGTTTCCGCGGCGCGCCCTATACCAGCGGCGGAAAAACCGGCACAGCGCAGGTGGTGGCGATCAAGGTCAATGAAAAATACAACGCCGCCAACGTGGCCGAACGCAACCGCGACCACGCCTTGTTCAGTGCCTTCGCGCCATTGGAAAATCCAAAAATCGCCCTGGCCATCGTGGTCGAGAACGCCGGCTTCGGTTCACAGAACGCGGCGCCGATTGCCCGGCGCGTTTTTGATTATTGGGTGATGGGGCAGTACCCTAGTGAAGAAGACATCGCTGCGGTGCAAATTGCGAAAGCCACTACGCCGATTGGCAAGCCGCGTTTTGCGGCGGATATGGTCTGGCCCGCGTCAGGGCAATAACTTTGCCAGGGTTTTCTATTAAATAATGTATATTTAAAAAATGTATATAAAATGTTTTGGCAATAGGCCGTCAAATAATATACGTTGTTTGCTACTATATTTAATAGTAAAACTAATATAATTTAATCAATATTTTTATTAAATTTAAGAATTAACGTAATATTTTGCGTTTTGAAAAGCTGCTGACAATGCCGACTGGCCAGGCATCATCCAAAAAAAAGGCACCAGGGTCACTGGCGCCTTTGCAATAAACGCCTGCTGATGGGCGTTCAGATGGTTTGTTATTGTGTCAATTGGAGGCTGTCTCCTCGGCCCCTTTTGCCACCGGGGGCTTGTGGCCCCGCAGTCGCGCGAGTGGGCAGACTATAGGGGCCTGCGCTTAGTTGGCGCCTAAGGAGTTTCCCGACCAGTCAAACCCTGCCCAGGCTGGTTCAAGCGGTTTTGGCATCCTCAAAAATCCACTGCGCCGCCTTCTCGGCGATCATCAAGGTGGGTGAATTGGTGTTGCCACTGGTGATGGAAGGCATCGCACCTGCATCAACCACACGCAAACCGGCAATCACGCCCTGTTTGCCGCGCACACGAAGGCGTGAATCAAGCACCGCCATCGGGTCCTGGTGGGGCCCGTCGATGCGGCCCATTTTGGTGGTGCCCACCGGGTGGAAGATGGTGGTGGCGATGTCGCCGGCGAGTTGGGCCAGTTCGGCGTCGGTCTGGAACTGCACGCCCGGTTTCCATTCCTGCGGATTGAATTTGGCCAGAGCCGGCTGGGCCACGATGTGGCGCGTCACCCGCAGGGAGTCAGCCGCGACCTTGCGGTCTGCGTCAGTGCTGAGGTAATTGGGCGCGATCCGTGGCGCGTCTTCAAACTTGTTGCTCTTGATCTGCACCGTGCCGCGGCTGGTCGGATTCAGGTTGCAGACGCTGGCGGTAAACGCATTGAAGCGGTGCAGCGGCTCGCCGAATGCATCAAGACTCAGCGGCTGCACGTGGTATTCGATGTTCGGGTAGGGCTTTGCCGGGTCGCTTCGGGTGAAGGCGCCCAGTTGGCTCGGGGCCATGCTCATCGGGCCGGTCTGTTTAAGGGCAAACTCAATGCCGATCCTGGCCTTGCCCCACAGGCTGCTGATTTGTGTGTTGAGGGTTTTGACATTGTCGACCTTGAAGACGGCGCGAATCTGCAAATGGTCTGACAAATTGGCGCCCACACCCGGCGCATCCACCACCACCGGGATGGTGTGTTGCTGCAAGAGGGCGGCTGGGCCGACGCCCGAGAGCTGCAAAATCTGCGGCGAACCGATGCTGCCGGCGCATAGCAAGACTTCGCGCGCCGCGTTTGCGGTGACCAGTTCATGGGTCGCCCAGACCTGCACACCGGTGCAGACCTGGCTGCCGTCGGGCCGGGTATCGATGACCAGGCGCGACACTTGCGCTGACGTCCACATCTCGAAATTTGGGCGGCCATAACAAGTGGGCCGCAGAAAGGCTTTGGCGGTGTTCCAGCGCCAGCCGGCGCGCTGGTTGACTTCAAAATAACCCACACCTTCGTTGGAGCCGCGGTTGAAGTCGTCGGTGGCCGGCACACCGGCCTGTTGCGCCGCCTGCGCAAACGCGTCCAGCACGTCCCAGCGCAGGCGCTGTTTCTCAACGCGCCATTCGCCGCCCGCATTGCGCCCACGCAGCAGTTTTTGGTACGGTGTGTCGGCAGCGGCCATCAAATCGGGCGCCGTGCCACGTGCCCCATGCAACGCATCCGCACCCTTGTAATGGTCTTCATGCAGCTTGAAATAAGGCAGGGTGTTGTGCCAGTTCCAGGTGTCGTCACCGGTCTCCTGCGCCCAGCGCTCATAGTCCCGCGCCTGCCCGCGCATGTAGATCATGCCGTTGATGCTGCTGCTGCCGCCCAGGGTTTTGCCGCGCGGGTAACGCAGGCTGCGGCCATTCAACCCGGCGGTCGGCTCGGTGTTGTAGAGCCAGTCGGTGCGCGGATTGCCGATGCAGTACAGGTATCCGACCGGGATGTGGATCCAGTGGTAGTCGTCTTTGCGGCCAGCTTCGATGAGCAGCACGCGTTTGCTGGCGTCGGCGCTCAGGCGGTTGGCCAGCAGGCAGCCCGCGGTGCCGGCGCCGATGATGATGTAGTCGAAGGTGGTGTCGCTCATGCTGTGCGCGTGTGCGCCGACTTGCTTGAGCGACGGGGTGCAACTTGCGTTTTTTCAACAAGCCTGCCGCTCACATACCTGTGCAACACGCTCGCGATAAGCGTTTGATAGGGCACGCCCTCTTCAAGCGCCTTGACCTGAATGTCGCCAAGGTCAATCGATGACAGACGGATATTGACCCGGCGATCCTTGAC
>JANNYX010000103.1:0-9260 GCA_031410295.1 Rhodoferax sp. | reverse complement strand
GCAAGGCCACATTCAGGGAGCGGATGCCGCCGCCGACCGGTGTTGTCAGCGGGCCCTTGATCGAGACCACATAGTCGCGCAGAACCTTGAGGGTTTCTTCGGGCAGCCAGACGTCCGGGCCATACACATTGGTGGATTTTTCACCGGCGTAAACCTCCATCCAGTGGATTTTGCGTTTGCCGCCGTAAGCCTTGGCCACCGCCGCGTCGACCACTTTGAGCATCACTGGCGTAATGTCAAGGCCGGTGCCGTCACCTTCGATGTACGGGATGATCGGCTGCAGCGGCACATTGATCGAGTTGTCGGCGTTGACAGTGATTTTTTGGCCGGCTGACGGCACCTTGATGTGCTGGTACATGGAATTCGCTCCGTTATGCGTGAAGGCTTGCGGTGAAGGACCCAGGAATTGTGCTGCGGGATGTCTGCCGTGGGTTGCCGAAGATCCGACACCAACGGCCCGCGCGGGGGTTGAACGCCGGTTTTATTATCCGAAGCCTATGATTCTAGCTTTAAAAATTTCGGCAAACTTGTCAACCGGCTGTGAACTGCTCCCGTTACGGATGGGCCTTCTGGAATTTCAGGAGGGAAACTTACAAACTCACGTGTTTTTTTAAGGAAATTGAAATGAACAAAGTACTCGCCGCCCTGATTTCTGGCCTGTTCGCCGTTGGCGCTTTCGCCCAAGCTGCTGCTCCCGCAGCGCCTGCCGCAAAACCTGCTGCTGTGGCTGCCGCTCCTGCTGCTGCACCGACCGCTGCTGTCAAAGCCGTTGCTGACGACAAAGGTGCTGATGCCAAGAAGATGAAAATGGAAAAAGCTGCTGCCGCCAAAGCTGCCAAAGCTGAAAAAATGGCTGCTGCCAAAGCCGCCAAAGCCGAAAAAATGGCTGCCAAAAAAGCCAAATCGTCAATGAAGCCGGTTGCCAAGAAAGACGAAGCCAAGAAGTAATTCTTGATTCCTCGAAAAAAGCCCGCTGATGCGGGCTTTTTTTTCGGGCTTTTTTGTATCCTTGGGTTTTCACATCGGTCAACGCCAGGCACGCCTTCATCCACTTTGACGCCATGAAAATCTTCGCCAAACTTATCGCCAAAATCGCGCCACAGGTCGTCCTGGCTGCAAGTCTTGCGGTATCCCCCGCGTTTGCCCAGGATGCGCCACAAATGGATTTGCCCCGTGTCAAGCTGTCAACGGGCATGCACCAGATCACCGCACAAGTCGCGCAGACACCCGAGCAGCGTCAGATCGGGTTGATGTTTCGCAAAGAGATGCCGCAAATCGAAGGCATGTTGTTTGTGTTCGAGCAGCCCAACCAGCAGTGTTTCTGGATGAAGAACACTTTGTTGCCGCTGACTGCAGCCTTCGTCGCCGATGATGGGCTGATCGTCAACCTTGCCGACATGAAACCACAATCCACCGACTCACACTGCTCGGCCAAACCGGTGCGATATGTCCTGGAGATGAACCAGGGCTGGTTTGCCAAAAAAGGCATCAAGGCCGGTAGCCGGCTCGCTGGCCTGCCCTAAGGCTATGGTGAATAAGTATGGTCAAAGCGCAGGCATAGGCGCGCGACGACGAGGTTTTGTGAATTCGGAATCAATTCCAGCGACTTTTTAGCCCGAGTTGGGCTGTTTGGCAGGCCCATTGGCCCGATTTCTTGCCTCATGGACGCACCTGTGCCATCAGCCCTTGGCGGCTGAGGTAAATGTTGGCCAGCGCCAACGCAGTGAACGCCCGTGTGGCGTTCTTTTGCAGGCCACGGTAACGCACTTTGCCAAATCCCCAAAGGCGTTTGACCACACCGAATACATGCTCCACGCGTGAGCGGATCCGTGACTTGTTGCGGTTCTTGGCACGCACTGCTTCGTCAATGATTCCTGCGTAGCGGGTACGCTGGTTTGTGAAGTCCTTGGCCTTGGGCGCCTTGCTGGCAATCAACTCCTTCTGACTTGCATAGGCCGAATCACCATAGACGCGCTGTTCATTACCGTGCAGCAGGTCTGAGAGTGCATGCTTGTCATGGACATTGGCCGCTGTCACTACTGCGCTGTGGGCCAGGCCGCTTTGGCTATCCACACCGATGTGAAGCTTCATTCCGAAATACCATTGTTTGCCCTTGCGGGTCTGGTGCATCTCGGGGTCGCGGGCGTTGTCCGCGTTCTTGGTCGAACTCGGCGCGCCAATGATGGTGGCATCCACAATGGTTCCTGTATTGACCTTGAAGCCACGCGACTGCAGTTCCTTGCCAACCTTGGCAAATAGCTCCTCGCCCAGTTTATTGTCATTGAGCAACTTGCGAAACTTCGTAATAGTCGTTGAATCCGGCACCGGCTCACGCCCCAAGTCAATGCCTACGAAGTGGCGCAGACTGGCGCTGTCGTAGAGCGCCTCCTCACAAGCCAAATCAGCAAGGTTGAACCAGTGCTGAACAAAATGAATGCGCAACATTCGCTCAAGACCGATGGGTGGACGCCCATTGCCGGCCTTGGGATAGTGAGGTTCAATGACTTCGCACAGCGCTGCCCAGGGAACAATTGCTTCCATCGTCTTCAGGAACTCATCGCGCCTTGTGGGCTTGCGGTAGCTCTCGAACGTCTGATCGGCTGCCATCGCTAGTGTCTGTTGTTTCATCGGCATGTAACGCTTTACCTTGTCCCGGCGTGGACCTAAATCATCAAATCCCTAAAGCGTTGCGGGTATTGCAGGCATCGCTAGGCATTGCGCCGCGAAGGCGGACTGTTCCACCTGGCACGCCCTCGCTGTGCGCCATAATCACGCCGTCATCGTTTAAATAAGGAACAAATCATGGGTGCAATTTTTCAATCGTTGGGGCGAACCGTGCTCGCAGGCGTGGTTTTGCTGGTGGTGTTGATTCTGGTCGCCGGCGGCAATGTCAGCATGAGCCACGCCTGGACCACCTTCTTCATGCGCTGGCTGCATGTGTTGTGCGGCGTGATGTGGATCGGCATCCTGTGGTATTTCAACTTTGTGCAAATCCCGTCGATGCCGAAAATCCCGGACGAGCAAAAACCCGCCATCAGCAAAGTCATCGCACCCACCGCCTTGTTCTGGTTCCGCTGGGCTGCCTTGGCCACCGTTGTAACCGGTGCGCTGCTGGCCACGATGAGCGGCTACATCATGGCCGCCCTGGGCCTGCAAAAACCGTTCACGGCAATCGGCATCGGCATGTGGCTGGCCCTGATCATGGCTTTCAACGTCTGGTTCATCATCTGGCCCAACCAGAAAAAGGCGCTGGGCATCGTCACCGTGGAGCCGGCCGAAAAAGCCAAGGCGGCGCGCCTGGCGATGCTGACGTCGCGTGCCAACACGATGTTGTCGATCCCGATGCTGTTTTGCATGGTGGCGCAACAAAACGGCGGCCTGTAGCGTCTGCGTTCAAGCACCAAAAAGGGACTGCCGGGCAGTCCTTTTTTTTGCCTGTCGTGAAATGATTCACGGGCTATGGGTGCCCGTCACCGTCACGTCGGCTTGCCCTTCACGCAGGCGCACCTGCAAAGCCTGGCCGGCGGCCAGGTTGGGCGCTGAGGTCACCAACTGACCCTGGGCATCTATGACCCAGGCGTAGCCGCGTTGCAAAACCCGTTGCGGATCAACGCCCTCCAAGCGCAAGGCGTTATGTTCGAGGCGAATCTGGCACTGCCGCAACATTCGCGGAAAGTTCAAAGGAAAACTGGCATGAAGCCGTCTGATATCTTCAGTTCTTTGCTTCAATATTTGTAGCGACGCGAAACCCAGGCGTTGCTGCTGCGTCTGCAGCTTAAGGTGCCGATGGGAGGTAAAAACCGAGGGCCGCACGAGACGCGAAGCAGCGCCGTCGAGCCACTGTTGCTGCGCCTCAAGCAGCCGTTGCAGCGCGCTGCGCAATCGACCCTGTTGGGCTTCCAGGGCGGCAAGCCAGGTGTCGCGCGGCAAGGCGGCGAGTTCCGCGGCGGCGGTGGGCGTGGGCGCGCGCAGGTCCGCAACAAAATCAACGATGGTGAAATCCGTCTCATGGCCCACACCGCTGATGACTGGCACCGGGCTGGCTGCCACGCATCGCGCCAGGGCTTCGTCGTTGAAGGCGGCCAAATCGTCGATCGAGCCGCCGCCTCGCACCAGCAGGATCACCTCCACCAGGACACCCGGCGGCGCCTGATCGCCATACGCTGCGTGTGGATCGCCGGTGGGCGCCCTGGTTTGCCCAAGGCGCCCCGCTGGCGTCAGGCGGTACATCTTGACCAGTGCCCGCGTCAAATCCGCAGGCGCCTGGGCGCCTTGCACCGCCGCGTTCACCAATACCACCGGAATATGCGGCACACGCCGCTGCAAAGCAGTGACCACGTCCGCCAGCGCCGCCGCACCCAAAGACGTCACGATGCCAATGCCGCGCGGTGCCAAAGGAATGGCCCGCTTGCGGTCTGCATCAAACAAGCCTTCGGCCTGCAGTTTGGTTTTGAGGCGCAAAAACTGTTCAAACAGGGCACCGGCACCGCCCTGAACCATGGATTCGACGATGAGCTGCAGGTCGCCGCGCGGGCCGTACACGTCCAGGCGACCGCGCACTTCGACCTGCACGCCATCACGCGGTTGAAAGTCAAGCAATAGCGCCGCGCGGCGGAACATGGCACAGCGCATCTGCCCGGAGTCATCCTTCAGTGTGAAATAACAATGCCCGCTAGACGCTCTGGAGAGCCCCGAGATCTCGCCCTGCACCGCGACCGGGTTGAACCTGGCCTGCAAGACCTCAGCAATGGCGCGAACCAGCGCGCCAATTTGCCATACAGGTGGTGTATTGCCTTGGATTGAGCGTTCAGACATCACAAAGAAGCGCCTCGGCAAGGGGTTCTGAAGTCAAAGTGCTCCACAGGCGCGCCCCAGGCGGCAAAACCGTCCAAAAACCCCCCGGAAATGACGGGTTTACATAGCAAGTCGTTGATTTCATTGAATTTTAATATGCTCAATTTGTCATCAAAACGTCACGATCCAGATTTGACGCGGCATTGCGCTAGCTTCAACTCGACTTCTTCACAAAGTTATCCACAGAAACTGTGGGTTGATTTGCAGGCAAATCGAGGGTCCGGCTGTAAGCCATAATCTGGCAGCATTTCAACCCCCTGAGTGAAAGAATTCATTTGTTTTCGATCATACAAGCCGCTGGCTGGCCGATTTGGCCCTTGATTGCCTGCTCGATACTGGCGATGGCGCTGGTGATAGAACGTTTCGTCAGCCTTAAAACAGCGAAAGTCGCTCCGCCAAGACTTCTGGACGAGGTGTTGACAGTGTCACGCCAGAGCGTACCTTCAGTCGACGTGGTCGCCCAACTGGAACAAAACTCGGCCCTGGGCGAAGTATTGGCCAGTGGCTTTCGGGCGCTTAACAACAACCCGCGCTGCTCGGAGGCTGATTTGCGCGCCACCATGGAGGGCACTGGCCGCATCGTGGCCCACCGCCTGGAACGTTATCTGAATGCACTGGCCACCATTGCCTCCGCCGCGCCTTTGATGGGCCTCTTTGGCACCGTGGTCGGCATGATCGAGATTTTCGGTTCGCAAGCACCGGCGGGCGGCGCCCCCGGTGGCGGCAACCCGGCGCAGCTGGCGCACGGTATTTCGGTGGCGCTGTACAACACCGCTTTCGGTTTGATCATCGCCATTCCCTCGCTGATTTTCTGGCGCTATTTCCGCGGCCGGGTGGACGAGTATTTGATGACGCTGGAATTGGCGTCAGAACAACTGGTGCGCCATCTCAACTTGCTGCGACGGGGGTAGAGATGGCCCCCACGCTCCCCACTGCGTGTGGTTCGCTGCCCCCCAAGGGGGCTAATTTGGCTGCGCCCCTCTTCGAGAACCCTTGGGGCGGCCCGGCGGGAAATTGGCCATGAACTTCCGCCCACGCCAGAAAGAAGAGCCGGAGATCAACCTGATCCCGTTCATCGACGTGTTGTTGGTGATCCTGATCTTTTTGATGCTGTCGACCACTTACAGCAAATTCACCGAGTTGCAACTCAATTTGCCAGTGGCCGACACCCAGGCGCAGCGCGACTACCCCAAGGAGCTACTGGTGACCGTCAACAGCGACGGCGCCTACACCGTAAACCGCATTGCCGTGCCCGGGCGCGCCATGGAAGACCTGGCTGCGGCCATGCAGAACGGCGCCAAAGCCGGCAAAGACTCGGTGGTGGTCATCAGCGCCGACGCCGCGGCACGCCACCAGGCGGTGATTACCGTGATGGAGGCGGCAAGGCGCGCCGGCCTCACACAAATCACCTTTGCCACGCAAACTTCGGCCCAGCCGGTGCGCAAATAGTTAATGGCGCGGCAGGCACAGCAGCCCATGCCAACAGAGTCGAACCTGTCAAATGCCTCCGGGGATCCAGCCCCGGGCGGCGCACCCGGCACGCGCCTGACCGGCGCGCTCTTGCGCATCTGGCGCCGCCGCGGGCCAGCGGCAATGCTGTTGTGGCCAATCTCGTTGGTATACGGCCTTGCAGTGACGCTGCGACGCGGTCTCTACCGCTTGGGCATTTTCAAATCGCACCGCGTCAACGCGCCGGTTTTGGTGGTGGGCAATGTGGTGGCAGGAGGCGCTGGCAAGACCCCCGTGGTGCTGCTTTTGGCCCAGCATCTGCGCGCGCGCGGCCTGCACGTGGGCGTGATCTCGCGCGGATACGGTCGCAACACGCATGACTGCCGCGAAGTCCATGCCGACAGTGCCGCCAGCGACGTCGGCGATGAACCCAAATTTGTGCGCCAAGCCAGCGGCGCGCCGGTATTTGTCGCCTTGCAACGCCATCAGGCGGCGGCGGCGTTGCTGGCCGCCTACCCGCGCACGCAGGTGATCATCAGCGATGACGGCCTGCAGCATTACGCCTTGCAGCGGGACCTGGAGATCTGCGTTTTTGACAGCCGTGGTGTCGGCAATGGCCTGCTGCTGCCGGCCGGGCCGTTGCGTGAGCGGTGGCCGCGAACGGCAGCCAAGGGTGTTGTTGATTTCGTGCTGCATACCGGCGATAACGTGGCGCTGGCCGGTGGCTGCCACGCGCCCCGGCGCTTGAGCCCGTTTGCGCTGAGTGTCGAGGGCGAGCGCATTGCGCTGGCTGACCTGGCGGCAAAACGCTTGCTGGCCGTGGCTGCCATCGCCCAGCCGGAGAATTTTTTTGCCATGCTGCGTGCGCAAGGCCTGCCACTGGCGCACACCGTCGCATTGCCTGATCACTATGATTTCAGTAGCTGGAAACGCCCATTTGGTGACGGCCTTCAATTGATTTGCACCGAGAAGGATGCCGTGAAGCTGTGGCCACAACACCCGGACGCCCTGGCGGTGCCGCTGATTCTGACGCCACCGCCGGCCTTCCTGGGCGATCTGGACCGGGCCGTCGACCACCTGCTGGCGACCAACTCACTATCATTGCCCCATGGACACCCGACTGCTTGAACAGCTGGTTTGCCCCGTCACCAGGGGCCCGCTCGAATACGACCGCGAGAAACAGGAATTCACCTCGCGCAGCGCCCGCCTGGCCTACCCGGTGCGAGACGGCATTCCGATCCTGCTGGAGAACGAGGCGCGCACCCTCACAGACGAGGAACTCGGCCTGTGAATTTCCTACATTTTCCAGACGAGGAACCCGGCCAGTGACTGCCCCGACCACTGCCGCTGCGCCGGCCTTCACCATCCTGATTCCAGCACGTCTGGCCTCGACCCGCCTGCCCAACAAACCACTGGCCGATATTGCCGGCAAACCGATGATCGTGCGCGTTGCCGAACGTGCGCGGCTGGCGCTGGCGCCGCACGCTGGCGCCAACGCCGTGGTGGTCGCCGCCGACAGCTCGAGCATCATCGCCGCGTGTGAATCGCATGGTGTGCAGGCGGTGTTGACACGGGTCGACCACGCCAGTGGCAGCGACCGCCTGGCCGAAGCCTGCGACCTGCTGGGCCTGGACGGCGACGCCATCGTCGTCAACGTGCAGGGTGACGAACCGCTGATGGCGCCGCAATTGGTGCGCGATGTGGCGCAGCTTTTGGCGGCGCGCCCCGAGGCCAGCATGAGCACCGCCGCCCACGCCATCGACACCCTGGAAGACTGGCACAACCCCAATATCGTCAAAGTGGTGCTCGACGCCACTGGCCTGGCGCTGTATTTCAGCCGCGCAGCGATCCCGTTCGCGCGCGATTTCCCCAACCAGGTGTGGTGGCAGGGTGGCCAGGCGTCGGGCCGGGGGGCCCTGCTCGCCCACGCCGCGCCGCTGCGCCACATCGGCATTTACGCCTACCGCGCCGGTTTTCTGCGCCTCTTTCCCCGCCTGGCGCAAGCACCGACCGAAGTGGCCGAGGCGCTGGAGCAGCTGCGTGCCATGTGGCATGGCCACCGCATTGCCGTGTTTATTTCGCCAACCGCGCCCGGGCCCGGCGTCGACACCCCGGCCGATCTGGAGCGGGTGCGCCAAATTTTCGCCGCCTGAAATTGGCGCTTTGAAACCACGTTCTTCACGTCAGCACGGCGCAGCCTGCGCATGGTATTCTCCGCCCCTAAATGGAGGCGTGCCGCAGCGTACAAGGCAGTGTGCCGACACCCTATAAAAGAGGAGATCGAGTTCCATGAGACTAATTCTGTTGGGCGCGCCCGGCGCCGGCAAAGGCACGCAAGCCACCTTCATTTGCCAAAAATACGCCATTCCGCAAATCTCCACAGGTGACATGTTGCGCGCTGCCGTGAAGGCCGGCACGCCCTTGGGCATCGAAGCCAAAAAGATCATGGACAGTGGCGCCCTGGTCAGTGACGACTTGATCATCAACCTGGTCAAGGAGCGGCTCAAACAGGCCGACTGCGCCAATGGTTTCCTCTTTGACGGTTTCCCGCGCACCATCCCGCAGGCCGAAGCCATGAAGAGCGCCGGTGTGGCGCTGGATTACGTGCTGGAGATCGAGGTGCCGTTTGACGCCATCATCGAGCGCATGAGCGGGCGGCGTTCACACACACCTTCGGGTCGCACCTACCACGTGAAATTCAACCCGCCTAAGGTCGAAGGCAAAGACGATGTGACGGGCGAAGCGCTGATCCAGCGCATTGACGACCAGGAAGACACCGTGAAGAACCGCCTGGCGGTGTACACGGCGCAAACCCGCCCGCTGGTGGCGTATTACTCGGATTGGGCCAAAACGTCGCCCGCCTCGGCGCCAAAATACCGTGCCATCAGCGGCGTCGGTGATGTCGATGACATCAAGCTGCGGGCGTTTGCGGCGCTTTCTCAGTGAGGCACTGAGAC
>JANNYX010000102.1:0-7211 GCA_031410295.1 Rhodoferax sp. | reverse complement strand
CAACCGGACTCAGATCACGAACACTCCAGGCTTTTCGAACTTCGTGCCGTCGTGGAGCGTCGCGTCACCGTCGTTCCCTCAGGGTCGCCTTGCCTTCACGAGCACCCGGAACGGGACTTTCGAAATCTATGTGATCGCGCGGCAAAACCTTGTAGTTCAGGGCGATCTTCAGCGCCCCCGGCTCGCCCTGGCGCAAGTTCCTGGCCACACCCTTCATCAAGGCGCTGGAAGGCGGCTCGATCGGCATGCTCAACGTCGGCGCCACCTGCGCCGGTGCGGGCATCATCGTGGGCGTGGTCGGTTTGACGGGTCTGGGCCTCAAATTCAGCGGCATCGTGATCGACTACGCGGGCGGCTCGTTGCTGCTCACCGCCATCTACACCGCGCTCGTCGTATGGGTGGTGGGCTTGGCGGTGCCGGTCACCGCTTCCTACATCATCTGCGCCGTGATCACCGCGCCCGCGCTCATCAAACTCGGTGTGCCTGATTTTGCGGCACACATGTTCATCTTCTATTACGCGGTCTTGTCCGAGGTGTCGCCACCCACGGCGCTATCACCTTTCGCGGCAGCCGCCATCACCGGCGGCGACCCGTACAAGACCACGCTGCAGTGCTGGAAATACACCGTGCCAGCGTTCCTTTTGCCTTTCATGTTCGTGCTCGACCCGGCCGGGCTCGGCCTCTTGTTGATGGGTTCGACCAAAGCGCTGGCCGCAGCCAATTGGTGGTCGATCGCGCAGGTCACGCTTACGGCAGCGGCGGGCATCGCCGCCATCGCAGCCGGGTTTCAGGGCTGGGCGCTGAAGAAGACCACGCTGATCGAACGCTGGATGTTCATCGTGGCGGGGTTTGCGCTTGCCTATCCCGGTGCGACTGCCGATTTAATCGGATTTGGCCTGGCGCTGGCAGCACTGTTGATGCAGTACCTGCGCAGGGAATTGCGCCCGGTTTGACATTCTTCAACCATGCCTTCGCAGCGCGGCACCCTATTAAACCAGCTTGAAGCCTGGCAGGCGGCAAGTCTTCTGGCGCGACGCGAAATCGCGGCCGTCGACCTCGTGCGCGCTTGCCTGGATCGCATTGAGGCGCGCGAAGGGCAGGTTCAAGCCTTTGTGCACCTGAACGCAGACGCCGCATTGGCCCGCGCCCGCGAGCTTGACGCAGCCCCGCTGCAAGGCCTGCTGCATGGTTTGCCTTTCGGCGTGAAAGATATCTTCGACACCTTCGACGTGCCCACCGCGTATGGTTCGCCGGTATACGCGGGCCATCAGCCGCCCGCCGATGCAGCCTCGGTCGCCTTGTGTCGAGAAGCCGGTGGCGTGATGCTGGGAAAGACCGTCACCACTGAGCTTGCCAATATGTCGCCGGGCGCCACGCGCAACCCGCACAATCTGACGCACACACCGGGCGGCTCGTCAGCGGTTCGGCGGCAGCGGTGGCGGATGGCATGCTGCCATTGGCTTTGGGCACACAGACAGCCGGCTCTGTGATCCGCCCGGCAGCGTTTTGCGGTGTAGTCGGATTCAAACCGAGCCACAACCGGGTGTCTCTGGCGGGCGTCAAAAGCCTCTGTGTCACGCTCGACTCGATAGGTGTGTTCGGGCGATCTGTACGTGACGTGGCCCTGATGGGCGCGGTGCTCACTGGCGACGCCCGTCTGTTTGACCCTGCCGCCTTTGAGCAGGCTGCGCCGCCCAGCATTGGCCTGTGCCAGACGCCCGAATGGCCCATAGCCGACGGCGACACACAAGCGGCCTGGGCAAAAGCCGCCGCGGCGCTTGCTGGGCACTCGCACGCGCTTGATTGGCCCGCTGGCCTGCAGGGCTTGCTGCCCGTGCAACGGGCGATCCAGGCCTATGAAACCAGCCGCTCGCTCAGCCATGAACGCCTGAATCATTTTGACCGCCTGAGTGCCGGTTTGCAGGCGCTGCTCAGCCAGGGCATGACCATCGGCGGCGCAGAACACGCCAGGCACCTGCAAACTGCCGCCAGCGCCCGCCAGCATGCCAGCGCCTTGTTTGATCGCTGTGACGTGATCCTTGCCCCCAGCACCATCGGTTTGGCGCCCCGCGGACTCTCATTTACCGGCGACCCGCTTTTTTGCCGCAGCTGGACGCTGCTGGGCCTGCCCTGCATTCACCTGCCGTTTGCGCAGGGCGAAAACGGCCTGCCCGTCGGCCTGCAATTGATCGGCCGCTACGGCGATGACCACCGCCTGCTGCTGGCCGCGCACTGGGTGCACACGCGATTAATGGAAAGGCCTTGGGTTAAACCATCGCTCGATTGGTTGTAGAGTCAAGACATGCCCACCGCAGGATTCACCGGTTCCGCCCGCAGTTTCAGCAGCTTCAGCAGCTTCCGCGAGTTTTATCCGTTCCACCTGACGGAACACAGCGACCTCGCCTGCCGGCGTCTGCATTTCGTTGGCACCTCGCTGTCTCTGATCTTGACGCCATCGGTGATTTAAGAAGCTGCTTCGCAGACTGCGCTGCAGTGTTCAGACACCTCAGCCCATGGCGTGAACACTGTCCCATGCAAAATCCAGTTACAGGAGAGACCAAGATGCCGATATTGCAGTTAATTTACATGAGTAACCTTGTTGACGGCAATGAAATGGTGATCCCGGCAATTCTTGAATCTGCGCGACGGAACAATACCAAAAACGGCGTTACCGGCATGTTGCTTTACGGCGACGGCAGTTTTGTCCAGGTTCTTGAAGGTGACCCTGAGCAGGTCCGGCAGACTTTCGAGTGCATCCGCAATGACCCGCGACACACAGCATTTTTCAAGCTGGACGAGCTTCAGGTCAAACAGCGCGAATTTGACAAATGGAGCATGGGCTATTTGAAGTTGAGCAGTCTGGAGCTCAAAAATCTTCCAGAGCTGGCGTCCCTGTTTCAGGTGAAATCGGGCGAAGTGGCCCGACGCGTCGCGCCTGGTCTGGCACAGGCGATTCTGAAATCGTTCGGGAATCGCGTCCTTTTGTAGCTGCGCAACGGCGCGCTGACTTGGGCATCCCTTGTACGCGTTGGGGGGAGGTTAGATCCATCGACGCGGTACTGAATATCGACGGCAGTCATTTTGCGCCGAATTTATTGAAATGAATCGTCTGTTAAAAATTCTAATGCTATATAATATATAGCATAGTATCTATATTTTGCGACGGCAAAAGCATTGATCTAATCATAACAAATCAAACTTATGCGCCAGCCTACACAATACTGGCGCCAACTTCACGTTTGCACAAATGCTCAGATATCCCCCGGATTAGGCCTTGACTTGATCGATTGCTGCCTTAACGGTTGTACGCGGATAGTTGATTTTCTGCTTGGCAAATTTCACGGTAACGCCATTAGTTCTCAAGCACCACCCTTTTCAACAGCACCAAACGGTGATTAAATGAACTTGCATGCAGTTTTTGCACCTAACCATGCACAGCA
Source organism: Rhodoferax sp. (assembly GCA_031410295.1). GTDB lineage: Bacteria > Pseudomonadota > Gammaproteobacteria > Burkholderiales > Burkholderiaceae_C > JANYCG01. Next base: position 3,771 of record JANNYX010000102.1, on the reverse strand, counting down.
CTGCCCAGCAATGCGGGGTGCTGTATTGAAGCAGGAGGTTTCATGGACGCCATTGGCAATTTCGTTGCGCGTTATACACGCAACCGCGAAGAAGAGCTGAGCATCGACGAGTACCTGGCGGAATGCAAGCGCCATCCGATGGCCTACGCCACGGCCGCTGAACGCATGCTGGCCGCCATTGGCGAGCCCGAAATGCTCGATACCCGCAGTGACCCTCGCCTCTCCCGCCTGTTTGCGAACAAGGTGATCAAGCGTTACCCCACATTCTCCGAGTTTTATGGCATGGAGGATGCCATCGAACAGGTGGCCAGTTTCTTTCGCCATGCGGCTCAGGGCCTGGAAGAACGCAAACAGATTCTGTACCTGCTCGGACCCGTGGGCGGCGGCAAGAGTTCCATCGCTGAGCGCCTTAAACACCTGATCCAGCAGGTGCCGTTTTACGCACTCAAGGGTTCGCCCGTGAACGAGACGCCACTGGCGCTGTTCGACCCGCTGGAAGACGGGGCGATCCTGCAGGAAAACTACGGCATTGCGCCGCGTTACCTGCAGCGCGTATTGTCACCCTGGGCAGTCAAGCGTCTCGACGAGTTTGGCGGTGACATCCGCAAATTCCGTGTCGTGAAGCGTTACCCCAGCGTGCTCAAGCAGGTGGCTGTGGCCAAGACCGAACCGGGCGACGAAAACAACCAGGACATCAGCTCTCTGGTGGGCAAGGTCGACATCCGCAAGCTGGAGAACTTCGCGCAGGACGACACCGACGCCTACAGCTATTCGGGCGGGCTGTGCCTGGCCAACCAGGGCCTGCTGGAGTTTGTGGAAATGTTCAAGGCGCCCATTAAGGTGCTGCATCCTTTGCTGACTGCCACGCAGGAAGGCAATTACAAGGGCACGGAGGGTTTTGGCGCCATTCCGTTTGACGGCCTGGTGCTGGCCCACAGCAACGAGAGCGAATGGAAGGCCTTTCGCAACAACAAGAACAACGAGGCGTTTCTGGACCGCATCTACATCGTCAAGGTGCCTTATTGCCTGCGCGTGAGTGAAGAGATCAGGATCTATGAAAAACTCATCCGCGAGTCGTCCCTGGGGGCGGCCAAATGTGCGCCGGGCACGCTCAAGATGATGAGCCAGTTTTCAGTTCTCACGCGCCTGAAGGAGCCGGAAAACTCGAGCCTGTTGAGCAAGATGCAGGTTTATGACGGAGAGAGCCTCAAGGATGCCGACCCGCGCGCCAAAAGTTTCCAGGAGTACCGTGACGTGGCCGGTGTTGACGAAGGCATGAGCGGTGTGTCGACCCGTTTCGCCTTCAAGATTCTCTCCAGGGTGTTCAACTTCGACAGCGCCGAGGTGGCCGCCAACCCGGTACACCTCATGTATGTGCTGGAGCAGCAGATCGAACGCGAGCAGTTCCCCGCCGAACTCGAAACCCGGTACACCGGCTTCATCAAAGAGTACCTTGCGCCGCGTTACGCTGAATTCATCGGCAAAGAAATCCAGACCGCCTATCTGGAGAGTTACAGCGAGTACGGACAGAACATATTCGACCGTTATGTCACCTATGCCGACTACTGGATCCAGGACAATGAATACCGCGACACCGATACCGGCGAAGTGTTTGACCGCTCTGCGCTCAACAGCGAACTGGAGAAGGTCGAAAAACCAGCGGGCATCGCCAACCCGAAAGATTTTCGCAACGAAATCGTCAATTTCGTGCTGCGGGCGCGGGCCAACAACCAGGGCAACAACCCGAGCTGGACAAGTTACGAAAAACTGCGGCTGGTGATTGAGAAGAAGATGTTCTCCAACACCGAAGACCTGTTGCCGGTGATCAGTTTCAACACGAAATCCAGCGCCGAGGAAGCGCGCAAGCACGAAGACTTTGTCACGCGCATGGTGGCCAAGGGCTACACATCGAAGCAGGTGCGTCTCTTGTGCGAATGGTACCTTCGGGTGCGCAAGAGTTCCTGATGCATTTGCCGTGTTTGGCCTGGCCAATACCCACCGCTAGGAGGTATCGCGATGCCCCTGCACATCGTTGACCGCAGGCTGGCCGGGAAAAACAAGTCTATCGGCAACCGCGAGCGATTTGTGCGCCGCTACAAACAGCAGATCACCGAAGCTGTTCGCCGCACGGTGTCCAGCCGTGACATCCGCGATGTGGAACAGGCCACCAACATCACCATTCCCAAAAAAGACATCAGCGAGCCTGTGTTTCACCATGGCCCGGGTGGCGTTCGTGACCTGGTGCACCCTGGCAACAAGGAGCATCTGAAAGGTGACCTGATCCCACGCCCGCAGGGTGGCTCGGGCGGTGGCTCCAATGCTGGTGATTCCGGCGAAGGCGACGACGACTTTGTCTTCACCCTGAGCAAGGAAGAGTTCATGCAGCTCTTCTTTGACGACCTGGCCTTGCCGCGATTGCTGCGCACCGCCATCAGTGACAACCCGGACTGGAAGACCTTCAGAGCCGGTTACACCCGCGATGGCACCCCCAACAACCTTGCGGTGGTGCGCTCGATGCGCGGCGCCCTGGGGCGGCGCATCGCGCTGGCCAAAAGCAACCGGCGCCTTCTGCTGGACAAGAGCAGCCGTCTGCGTGCCCTGGTGGAGATGGGCATGGACGATGTTCCAGAGGCCACTCAGCTGCGCCTGGATGTAACCTTGCTGGAGCTTCGCCTCAAACGCGTGCCGTTCCTGGACCCAATCGACCTGCGGTTCCGTGGCCGGGTGCGGGTGGCGGTGCCCAGCAGCAAGGCTGTCATGTTTTGCCTAATGGACGTTTCGGGCTCGATGGACATGCAGCGCAAAGACCTGTCCAAGCGATTTTTTATTTTGCTCTACCTGTTTCTTACGCGGCAATACGAGAAGGTGGAGATCGTGTTCATCCGCCACCACACCCAGGCGCAAGAGGTAACGGAGGACCAATTCTTCCATTCCACCGAAAGCGGCGGCACGGTGGTCAGCAGCGCCTTGGTCCTTATGCACCACATCATGCTGGCGAGATACCCCAGCGGCGACTGGAACATCTATGCGGCGCAGGCCAGTGACGGTGACAACTTCACCAACGACAGCGCCGGCTGCCGCGACATCCTGGCCGAAAAAATTCTGCCAATGGTGCGTTATTTCGCTTACGTCCAGGTTGCGGCGCAAGTGCAGAACCTGTGGCTTGAGTACCAAAAGCTGCAGGAGCTTCACCCCAACTTCGCCATGCGCATGGTGTCTGCGGCGGACGAGATCTATCCGGTGTTCCGGGACCTCTTCAAGAAAGACGGGGTTGAGGCATGAACCTCATGACCTATCCGGGGCATGAGCGCCGGGGTACTGAGAACCTGTGGCGTGTACCGGCCACCGGTGACCGGCGCCCGCGCTCGGTGCTTCAGGCGCCGCACCCTGCGCCGGCGCGCGCGGCGCAGCCCGTGCCCGACCCCAGCGACTGGACCTTCGAGCTGATCGAGCGCTACCACGAGGCCATCCGCCAGACGGCTGAACGATTTGGCCTGGACACCTATCCCAACCAACTGGAGATCATTTCGGCCGAGCAAATGATGGACGCCTACGCGTCGGTGGGCATGCCGGTGAATTACCGCCACTGGAGCTACGGCAAACAGTTTCTGGCCACTGAGCGGCGTTATCGGCGCGGTCACATGGGGTTGGCCTATGAAATTGTGATCAATTCCAACCCCTGTATCAGCTACCTGATGGAAGAAAACACCACGGCGATGCAGGCCCTGGTGATCGCGCACGCAGCCTACGGCCACAACAGCTTTTTCAAGG
>JANNYX010000101.1:0-2049 GCA_031410295.1 Rhodoferax sp. | reverse complement strand
CCAGCGGCAAGGTGCCGGCGGCGATTCACGTCTCGCCCGAAGCCAAGGCCGGCGGGCCGCTGGCGAAAGTGCAGGACGGCGACATCATCCGGCTGGACGCAGTGGCGGGTACATTGCAGGTGCGGGTTTCAGACGCCGACTGGGCCGCGCGGCCCCTGGCCAGCATGCCGCAAGCGTTGATCGACGCCAATGGTTTGGGCATGGGGCGCGAGTTGTTTGCCGGCATGCGGCGCAATGCGCAGGCGGCAGAAGAGGGCGCCTGCAGCTGGTTGTAATTCCATTTCTAAATCATTCGTGCAGGTCGTTGTGGCTCCTAGTCGTGCTACAGCACTGTCTTCGTCGCCACGCCTACTTCACAAATGATTTAGAAATGGAATAAAGTGGTTTAAGGGCGGTTGTTGCCCCGTTGCAGAACGCGCCAATTCGGGTCTAAAAAAACTTGTAAACGCTGGGAAGAGGCCGTGAGGCGCCAGTGAAATGCCCGCAATTCGCTCTTGGAAAATTTATAACAAACGAGGATCTTGACCATGGAAAAACTCACATCACGCCAGGTGATGCAAGACGCGCCGGTGATTCCGGTGATTGTGTTGAATGACGTGGCCCATGCCGTGCCGCTGGCGCGCGCCTTGTTGGCCGGCGGCATTCGCATGCTCGAAGTGACGTTGCGCACACCGCAGGCGCTGGCTTGCATGGAAGCCATCGCCCGCGCCGTGCCCGAGGCCGTGGTGGGTGCCGGCACCGTGCGCAGCGCGGCTGACGCGCAAGCGGCCGCGATGGCCGGCGCACGTTTTGCCGTCAGCCCCGGTTACACGCCGCAGGTTGGAAAAGCCTGCAAGGAGCTTGGCCTGCCGCTGTTGCCCGGCGTGGCCAGCGGCAGTGAAATCATGATGGCGCAGGAAGATGGTTTCACCGAACTGAAGTTTTTCCCGGCGATGCAGGCCGGTGGCACAGCGATGCTCAAAGCCTGGGCAGGCCCGTTTGGCGATGTGTCGTTTTGCCCCACCGGCGGCGTCACCTTGCACAACGCGCCGGAGTTGCTGGCGCTGCCCAATGTTTTGTGTGTGGGCGGCTCGTGGCTGGTGCCTGCGGATGCGCTGGCCCAGGGCGACTGGGCGCGCGTGACCCAGTTGGCGCGCGATGTTTTGATGTTAAGAAAAGCTGTTTAATATTTATTATAAGTGTTATTTTGTATTATTAAATGTCAATTTTGTTATATTATTAATAGCTAATACATGATTATATTAGACGGCCTTATCCGACAAATCTCTCGAAAATTTTTATTCAGTAGGATATATCAACATACCGTCGTGTTTCATGCCCGCTGAATCAACTCAATCTTGTAGCCATCCGGGTCGGTAACGAAGGCAATGACGGTGGCGCCGCCTTTGACCGGACCGGCTTCGCGGGTCACGTTGCCGCCTGCCGCCTTGATGCGCGCGCAGGCCGCGTAAACGTCGGGCACGCCCAAGGCAATGTGGCCAAACGCGGTGCCCAAGTCGTAACTTTCGGTGCCCCAGTTGAAGGTCAGTTCAATCTCGGCGTGCTCCGGGTTGGGGCCATAACCGACAAACGCGAGCGAGTATTTCTGCGACGGGTTTTCGCTGGTGCGGTTGAGCGTCATGCCCAGCACCTGGGTGTAGAAATCGATGGAGCGCTGCAGGTTGCCAACGCGGATCATGGTGTGCAAAAGGCGCATGGTGGTGTGTTTTTTGGGTGGGGATGGACCTGCATTGTGCCTTTGCTATGGCCCGGTGGGCGATGTTTTGTGCCAAACAAAACGCCAAAACGCGTGCGCGAATTGCAGCAAATGCCATCGGCCAGCCTCAACCTGCCAGCCCGGCCCGATTTGCCTGAGAATGGCACGATGACCGAATCACCCCGCAACCCGCCCCAGGCGCCACAAGCCATCGGCGCGCAACACGCGCCGCAACAAAAAATCGCGCAAAACATCGCCCCGAAACAGGTCGCCGTCTGGCTAGTCCTGCTGGCGGCGGCCGGCACCTTTGGCCTGACCATGGGCACGCGCCAGACCATGGGCCTTTTCTTGAG
>JANNYX010000100.1:0-11926 GCA_031410295.1 Rhodoferax sp. | reverse complement strand
GCAAGCTGGGCGTGCGCAACCTGGCCGGCTACAACCACAAGATCGACGAAGCGAAGGCCAAGGAGCAGTTCATCTACAACCCCTTCAGCCTGACGCCGGACAGTCCCGAGCCGCTGGAGCGCCTGCCGCACATCGTGGTGGTGATCGACGAGTTGGCCGATTTGATGATGGTGGTCGGCAAAAAGATTGAAGAGCTGATCGCCCGCCTGGCGCAAAAGGCGCGCGCGGCCGGCATCCATTTGATCCTGGCAACGCAGCGCCCCAGCGTCGATGTGATCACCGGCCTGATCAAGGCGAATATCCCGACACGCATTGCCTTTCAGGTCAGCAGCAAAATCGACAGCCGAACCATCCTCGACCAGATGGGCGCCGAAGCTCTTTTGGGCATGGGGGATATGTTGTACATGCCCAGTGGCACCGGTCTGCCGGTTCGTGTGCATGGCGCCTTTGTGAGCGACGAAGAAGTGCACCGCGTGGTCGCGTACCTTAAAACCCAGGGCGAGCCAAATTACATTGAAGGAGTGCTCGAGGGCGGGACCGTCGACGACGACGGCGCATTGGGCGATTTGCTGGGCGCCGGCAATGGCGGCGGCGAAAAGGATCCGATGTACGACCAGGCCGTCGAAGTTGTCCTGAAAAACCGCAAGGCCAGTATTTCCCTGGTGCAGCGGCATCTCAAAATTGGCTATAACCGCGCGGCGCGGCTGGTCGAAGACATGGAGAAAGCCGGACTGGTCAGCAGCATGAGTACCAGTGGGCAACGTGACATTTTGGTACCGGCGCGGGCTGAGGCCTGACAGGGAGGATTTACCTTGATGAAAATTATAGCTATAATTATTATAGCTAACTATTCAATATATGCGTCGGCCTCTGGCTTGGAAAGCTTGGATGAATTCGTGCGCACCATCAAAACCGCCAAAACCGAATTCACCCAGGTCGTAACCGCGCCTGCCAAAGGCGCGCAGGCGCCACGTGTCAAAACATCAACCGGCACCTTCGAATTTTCCCGGCCCAACCAATTCAAATTCGTCTATAGAAAGCCTTTTGAACAAACCATCGTTGCCGATGGCCAGACGTTGTGGCTCTACGACGTCGACCTGAACCAGGTCACCAGCCGAAAACAGGCGCAAGTGCTCAATGCCACGCCCGCCGCGCTCATCGCCACCGCGTCAGACTTGAAGGCCCTGCAAGCAGATTTCAGCCTTGCCAACGCGCCCGACAAAGACGGCCAGCAATGGGTCACTGCCACGCCAAAGTCCAAAGACGGGCAAGTGCAAAACGTCCGCATTGGTTTCAAGGACGGGGGCTTGGCGTCGCTGGAAATTCTCGACAGTTTTGGCCAGATCTCGCGAATGAGTTTTTCCGGTTTGCAGGTAAACCTGCCGCTGGCGGCGTCGACGTTTCAGTTCACGGCGCCTGCCGGAGCGGATGTCGTCAGGCAGTAGGCGCGCCACAGCGCATCAAGCCGGGGAAAATGGCGGTCATGAATTTCACCAACAGCCGGGACTTCGCGCACACTCAGGACAGTCTTGATCCCCTGGGCGGGATGCGCGCGCGATTTCACCTGCCCCAACACGGCGGCGCAGACGCCATTTATTTCACTGGCAACTCGCTGGGTCTGCAACCCAAAACTACCCGCGGTTATTTGCAAAACGAGCTTGACGCCTGGGCAGCGCACGGCGTTGAAGGGCATTTCAAGGGCAAGTCACCCTGGTTGAATTACCACCAACTGCTCACGAAAAACATGGCGGACATCGTCGGCGCGCTGCCGCAAGAGACCATCATGATGAACCATCTGACGGTGAACCTGCACCTGCTGATGGTGTCGTTTTACCGGCCGACGGTACGGCGTTTCAAGATCATTTGCGAAGCCAAGGCGTTTCCAAGCGACCAGTATGCGGTGCAATCACAGATCAAATACCACGGTTTCAACGTCGATGATGCGCTGGTCGAAATCGCGCCGCGCGCGGGTGAATTTACCTTGAGCCACGAAGACATTCTGGCGGCAATTGAACAACACGGCGATTCGCTGGCGCTGGTGATGCTGGGCGGCGTGAACTACTTCACTGGTCAAGTGTTTGACATTGCCGGCATCACCGCCGCCGGGCACCGGGCGGGCGCGGTGGTGGGTATGGATTTGGCCCACGCCGCAGGCAACATTGCCTTGCAGCTGCATGACTGGCAAGTGGACTTCGCCGCCTGGTGCAGCTACAAATACTTGAACAGTGGCCCGGGCGGCGTGGCCGGCGCCTTTGTGCATGAGCGCCATCTGGCCAACACGGATCTGCCACAGTTCGCCGGCTGGTGGGGGCACGACAAAACCACCCGGTTCCTGATGGACAAAACTTTTGTGCCGATGCGCACGGCAGAGCGCTGGCAAATCAGCAATGCCCCGATATTGTCGATGGCGGCCTGCCGTGCATCGTTCGATCTGTTTGCCGAAGTGGGCATGTCGGCCCTGGTGAAAAAGAGCCTGGCCTTGACTTCCTACCTCGAATTCGTCATCGGCGAGATCAACAAAAAACACAACAACTGCCTGCAAATCATTACGCCAAGTGTGCATCGCGGCTGCCAGCTTTCCATCATTGCCCACGGCCATGGCAGACCCTTGTTGGACAAAATGATGGCCCAGGGTATCGTCCCCGACTGGCGTGAGCCCAATGTGATCCGCTGTGCGCCAGTGCCCTTGTACAACTCGTTTGAAGACGTTTACCGTTTTGGCGAAATCCTGGACCGGTTGTTGTGAAATAGAAGGACCCGTGGCGATGGCGACACACGAATCCAGCCTCTGGCGCGCCATGCCCCTGGTTGAACGTGAGCGTGAATACTCGCCCAGCTCCTGCATCGGTGGCAACTACCAGCCTTTCATCGCCGCTTACAAAACGCAAAGTTCTGACGCCCGCGCGCATTGCCAGCGGCTGGGCGCAACCTGGCATGCACTGCGTTACGGCCCTAAACCCGCGCACAAAATTGATCTGTGCGTGCCGCGAGTTTCTGCTGCCCAAGTGGGCAATGGCCCGGGCCTGCTGGTGTTCCTCCACGGTGGTTATTGGCAGGAATTGTCAGCGCAAGACTCGCTCTTTGCGGCCAGCGGCTGCATCGAACATGGCCACGCTTTTGCAGCCATTGACTACACGTTGGCGCCCCTGGCGACGCTGGTCCAGATAGTTGACGAATGCCGGCAAGCGCTGCGTTTTCTTGCGGCGCAGGCGGCTGAATTCAAATTCGATCCGGCGCGGGTTGTGGTGGCGGGCAGCTCGGCCGGCGCCCATCTGGCGGCTCTGCTGGCCTGGCCGCAATGGCGCGATGCCAGTGCCGCGACGGCGTTTTGCCCGGTGCGCGCGGCCGTGTTGGTCTCGGGTGTTTACGAGCTTGAACCCCTGGTCGGAACCGGCATCAACGCCGCCCTTGGGCTGGATTCAGCGGCAGCGCGCGACGTCAGCCCGGGGTCGCTGGCGCTCTCGGGGTTCCCCCAAACCGCAATCGCCTGGGGGGCTATAGAAACGCGTGAATTCAAGCGCCAGAGCCAGACATTCGCGCGTGATCTGGCCTTGACGGGCTGCCTCGTGGAAACCCTCGAAGTGCCACAACGCAACCACTTTGACGTGATACTTGACCTGGCCGACGCCCGCACCCCGCTGGGCGCCCGCACCCTGGCACTTTTGAATTCAGATTGAAATCGGACGCCCCACGCCATGCCCCGCTACAAGCCGCAGCAGCCCAAGCTCATCGACCCCACCGGTGTGCCGGCCAGCGCGTACCCGCGTCCGCTGGCAATCAGCACTGATGCAAGCCGCGCCTACACCGCCAAATCCACGGGCGGCGAACCTTTGGTGGATTTCCCGGGCACCAGCAACCCGTATGTCGACTACCAAAGCATCGACCTGCTGTTGTCGCTGCAGCATCCGCGCAGCCAGGGTTACGACGAGATGTGTTTTTTTGTCATGGGGCAGGTCAAGGAGTTGTTGTTTCGCGCCCTGCATTTTGAGCTGTACAACGCGCAGTTGCAGATCCGCGCAGACGAGGTGGCCAATGCGCTCGACATATTGCCGCGCGCCCGCGCCATCGGTGAATACATCACGCGGTCGTGGGACGTGCTTGGCACCATCAGCCCCGAGGGATTTAACCAGTTCCGCGACTCGCTGGGCGCGGCGTCCGGCCAGTTGTCGTTCATGTACCGCCATGTCGAATTCATACTGGGCAACAAGAACCGACGCCTGGCCAGCGCGTTTCGCAACATGCCGCATGTTTGGCCGGGCGTTGAGGCAGCGCTCAATTCCCGCAGCCTGTACGACGACGTGGTGGCGCTGTTGGCCAGGCGCGGCTTGGCCGTCAATGCGGCGGCCCTGGAGCGGGACTGGTCGCAACCCTACGCAATCAATGCGTCGGTGGAACGCGCCTGGCTTCAGGTTTATGCCACGCCCGGGCCAGACAACGACTTGTACCGCTTGGGCGAGGCGCTGATCATGCTGGCCGATCAGTTGTCGCAATACCGATGGCGGCATTTTGTTTCCGTGCAGCGCTTGTTGGGCCTCAAGCCCGGCACCGGCGGCTCTGATGGTGTAGGTTGGCTGCGCCACGTCACCGAGCACCGGTTTTTCCCAGAGTTGTGGTCAATCCGCACTCAATTTTGAACATCTTCGTTGCGGCCACAATTTCTACCATGACTACAGATTCAAATTCAGCCTCAGCCAGTGTGCGCTCTGGCCTGGGCGTGGTGGCCGGCAAAGCGACACCCCGCGGCAAGTTTCCGCATTTCAAACGCGCCGGTGATTTCATCTTTGTTTCGGGCGCCAGCGCGCGTTTGCCTGACAACCGCATCGCCGGCGCCGAGGTCGACGCCTTGGGTACCACCGCGCTCGACATCCGCGTGCAAACCCGCGCGGTGATCCAAAACATTGCCGACATCCTGGACAGTGCAGGGTCCGGTTTGGCAGACGTCGTGGAGGTCTGCGCCTACCTCGTCAACATGAACGACTTTGGCGGTTACAACGAGATCTATGGCGAGTTTTTTGACAGCGGCGGTCCCACGCGCACGACGGTAGCGGTACACCAGTTGCCACACCCACATTTGTTGATCGAAATCAAGGCGGTGGCTTACCGGCCACTCAAATAGACCGAAATTGGCAATGAAAACCAATATGTACAAATACGGCCCGCCTCTGAATTTCAACCGCTGGATTGACGACAACGCGCACTTGCTCAAACCACCCGTGGGCAACCAGCAAATCTGGAAAGACGGCGACTTCATGGTCACCGTCGTCGGCGGCCCCAACGCGCGTTCCGATTTTCACGACGACCCGATGGAGGAGTTTTTTTACCAGTTCAAGGGCAACGCCTATTTGTTGATGTGGGACCGGGGTCAGTACGACCGGATCGAGCTCAAAGAGGGCGACATGTTCTTGATGCCGCCGCACTCCCTGCACTCGCCCCAGCGCCCCGAAGCGGGCAGCCTGTGCCTGGTCATCGAGCGCCAGCGGCCCATTGGCCTGCAGGACGCCTTCCAGTGGAGCTGTGCCACCTGTGGCACGCTGGTTAAACGGTATGAATTCCAGCTCGAAAACATCGTGGTCGACCTGCCCTCGGCCTTCAACCGCTTTTACGCGACCGCGGACGCAGAGCGCAGCTGTGCAGTGTGGCGAAAGCGCCAGTCGATGGCTGCACGTTGCTCATGCACAGCGTGGCGTATTCCGTCTACCCGTCTTTGTTCACCCATGCCGGTTACAGCCCCGGCAAAGATCTGGCAGCGATTGCGATGGCGGGCGTCTCGCCCAACATCCTGTTCGCGCACCCGGACGAGAAGGCGCAAAACCTCAAGGAATTGGCGACGCTGGCAAAGCAGGAAAAACCCAGCTACGCTTCTTCCGGCAATGGCACAACGACGCACCTCGGTGCCGAGTTGTTGTTTCGCAATGTCCTGAAGGTCGATGTGCAACATGTGCCGTTCCAGTCGGCCGCTGCGGCCAACGCGGTGGTCAGTGGCCAGGTGCCGATTGGATCGACTTCCATGCCGCCAGTTGTACAACTTGCCAAAGCCGGCAAGGTGCGCCCGATCGCGGTGACCAGCCAGAAGCGCAGCCCGGCCATGCCCGACGTGCCCACGGTCAGCGAGCTGGGATATAAATGTTTCCAAGCGAATACCTGGAGCCAGCGAAGGCGCCAAGTGGGGCAAGGTGGTGAAAGAGACTGGCGCCAAGGTGGATTGACCTGGCGTGCGGAATCTGCCATCGTCAGGCCGGTCCATCAACAGGCGAAGGAGTCGTTATGAAATTACCGTTACGGGCAACTTATCTGGCAGCCATGCTTGCCGCTGTGGCAGCCGCAGGCGCGTTGGGCTTGCTGGCGACGAATGCGAACAAGGCAGAAGCGCAGGGAATCATGGCGGCGCCGTCGTGCCAGTGTTCGGCGGGAACGCCCATTCCGGGCTTTTCCAGCAAGGTCGCGCACTGTGTCTGCGGTGGCATGTTGTGCGCCATCAATGAGGCCGGTGAATCCAACAAACAAACAATTTTGATGCAGTGTGTCAGATAGTGGCGCAAACAACGTGGGGCGGACGCCGCCGCTCGCTTCGCCGCTCGCTTTAGCCGCAACGTTTCCCGGGAGCCAGCCAAGCGCGCTTACCCGTCGAGCTCGTGGTAACGCCGGAAAATGCCGTCCTTGTTGAAGGGAATGCGGCGGCCGCTTCGCAAATATGCCGCCACCCGGGTGTGGCGCGTGACGCGGTCATGCAACGCTGCGGCCAGCGGCGTTGCCCGCAAGGCGCGTTGGGACGCCACTGGAAATGCGTAGCGCAAACCTTCAACCAGTTGGAACAGCGACAGGTCGGCATAAGAAAGACGGTCACCGACGAGGTAGTCGCCACCCTGTGGGTTGCGCGCCAGAACGGTCTCCAGCCAGCCCAGGTATTTTGGGATGCGCTCGTCTCGAAAACCTTTTGCGGCCCGTTTTGCTTCCTCTTTCTGGTCTTCGTAATACAGGCTGCTCCCTACCGGGTGATGCGTGTCATGCGCTTCTTTCAGGGCGTCGGCAATCGTGAGCTGGATTTGATGCGTCCACAGGCGATCTGACGCGCTGGCGCCCACCAACTTGAGGCGGGGACCCAGGTACAGCAGGATGGCAGCCGTCTGTCCAATCACTTGCCTGCCGTGTACCAGCACCGGGCAAGCCAGCGGCGGGCGCGTGACAGACCCATCCTGCAACTGATAAAACAGCGCCGCAAGGCCTTGTCCATCGGACTCTTCGCCGCGCGCGACGTCGATGTACCGTGCGCCACTGGCTTCAAGCGCGAGACGGACAAATTCGCCGCGCCCCTGAATGCCCGGCCAATAGTGAAGTTCGTAGGCCATGGCGGACTATAGACGGGCCGATGGGTTGGCGCCCGCCTGAGCCACAATAATGGCCAATGACCGCCGCGCCCTTGAGCCATCCTCCTCTGGCCGAACGCCTGCGCCCCAAAACGCTGGCTGAGGTGATCGGCCAGCAACACCTGCTGGGCAAAGGTTTGCCGCTGCGCATTGCGTTTGAATCGGGGCAGCCGCACAGCTGCATTTTGTGGGGGCCGCCAGGCACCGGCAAGACAACGATTGCGCGGCTGATGGCTGACGCGTTCGAGGCGCAGTTCATCACCATCAGCGCGGTGCTGGGCGGCGTCAAGGAAATCCGCGAAGCGGTTGAGCGGGCGCAGGTGGCGGCTGGGCAGCCGAACTTGGGAGGCGCGCCAGGCACGCGCCGCACCATCGTGTTTGTGGACGAGGTGCACCGCTTCAACAAAAGCCAGCAGGACGCGTTTTTGCCGTATGTCGAAAGCGGCCTCTTCACCTTCATTGGCGCCACCACCGAAAACCCGTCGTTTGAAGTCAACTCGGCCTTGTTGTCGCGTGCGGCGGTTTATGTGCTGCAGCCGCTCGCCCTGCAAGATCTTGAACAAATCGTAGCCAGGGCCGTCGCAATTCAAGCGATACCAGCTATTGAAAAGATAGCAATTGATCGCCTGATCGCCTACGCCGATGGCGACGCGCGGCGCTTGTTGAACACCCTTGAGACGCTCGCCGTCGCCGCAGAGCTGGAGAAGTTGACGCAAATCAGCGACGCCTGGCTGCAGCAAGTGTTGGGCGAGCGCCTGCGCCGGTACGACAAGGGCGGCGACCAGTTTTACGACACGATTTCGGCGCTGCATAAATCGGTGCGCGGCTCGGATCCGGATGCGTCGCTGTACTGGTTCACCCGTATGCTCGACGGCGGCGCCGACCCGCGTTACATGGCGCGCAGGCTCATCCGCATGGCCAGTGAAGACATCGGCCTGGCCGACCCGCGCGCGCTGCGCCTGGCACTCGATGCTGCGGAAGTTTATGAACGCCTGGGTTCGCCCGAAGGTGAACTGGCGCTGGCCGAATGTGTGATCTACCTGGCCGTGGCGCCCAAGTCCAACGCCGTCTACAAGGCCTTCGGCGCCGCCAAGGCGCACATCAAGCAGGACGGCACGCGGCCAGTGCCCCTGCACTTGCGCAACGCGCCGACCCAACTGATGAAGTCGCTTGATTACGGCAAAGCTTACCGCTACGCCCACGACGAGGAAGACGCTTTTGCCGCCGGGGAAAGTTATCTGCCCGAGGGCATGGCGCCTCCCGGTTTCTACCAGCCAGTGGAGCGCGGGCTGGAGATTCGCATCGCTGAAAAGTTGCGGGGACTGGCTGAACGCAACAAGAAGCGGTGAAGTGTGGCGCCGTTCGTGGTGCGCAAGTTGCTATTATATATATAGCTAACAATCCATATGTTATGACGGCCTTTCCGTTAATTATCTGTAAGCAATTTGAACCTGTCGTTTTGCGCGCTTGTGGCGCTAATCAGTTGGTTACGCAGGCCAGCGCACTGACTACAATGATTTAACCAACCCGCCACGCACGCGCCTGGCGGGTTTTTTCAAGCCGGGGATCGAGCCGGGATCCACCCGGACACACAGCGGAGCAGCCATATGGATACCTTGATTCAGCAGATCATCAACGGCCTGGTGCTGGGCAGCATGTACGCCCTGGTGGCGCTCGGCTACACCATGGTGTACGGCATCATCAACCTGATCAATTTCGCCCACGGCGAAGTGTTGATGGTCGGCGCATTGACAAGCTGGACCATCATCGGCCTGATGAAGGAATCGATGCCCAGCACACCCGGCTGGCTGATTTTGCTGATTGCCATGCTGATCGCCTGCGTGGTGGCCGCGATGCTCAATTTCGTCATTGAAAAAGTGGCCTACCGCCCCTTGCGCAACAGCCCGAAACTGGCGCCGCTGATCACCGCCATCGGCATGTCGATCTTGCTGCAAACGCTGGCGATGATCATCTGGAAACCCAACTACAAGCCCTACCCGAACCTGCTTCCGGCGGCGCCTTTTCACATTGGCGGCGCCGTGATCACCACCACGCAAATTCTGATTCTGGCGATGACGGCGGTGTCCCTGGGCATCTTGATGTGGATCGTCAACGGCACCAAACTCGGCCGCGCCATGCGCGCCACGGCCGAGAACCCGCGCGTGGCTTCGCTCATGGGTGTCAAGCCGGACATGGTGATTTCCGCCACCTTCCTTATCGGGGCCATTCTGGCGGCGATTGCCGGGGTGATGTGGGCCGCCAACTATGGCACGGTGCAACACACGATGGGTTTTCTTCCGGGCCTCAAAGCTTTTACGGCGGCGGTGTTTGGCGGCATCGGCAACCTGGGTGGCGCCGTTGTCGGTGGCATCCTGCTTGGGCTGATTGAGGCGATCGGCGCGGGCTACATCGGCGCGCTCACCGGCGGCGTCTTGGGCAGCCACTATTCGGATATTTTTGCTTTCATTGTCCTGATCTTCGTGCTCACGTTGCGGCCCTCGGGCCTGTTGGGTGAACGTGTGGCAGACCGGGCTTGAAGGGAGCCGTTCATGAACTCAAAAACCAGACTCCTCGCCATCCTCTTTGCCGCCGCCGGCCTGCTCATCCTGCCGCTCATCCTGCAGCAGTTCGGCAACGCCTGGGTGCGCATTGCCGACATGGCCCTGCTGTACGTGCTGTTGTCGCTGGGCCTGAACATCGTCGTCGGATACGCCGGGCTGCTCGATTTGGGGTACGTCGCTTTTTTTGCGATTGGCGCCTACATGTTTGGGTTGATGGCGTCACCGCATTTGTCTGAGACCTTTCCGCTCTTCGCGGCGCTGTTTCCCAACGGCCTGCACACGCCGCTGTGGGTGGTGATTCCAGCGGCCGCTGCGATTGCCGGTTTTTTTGGCGTATTGCTCGGGGCGCCCACCTTGCGCCTGCGTGGCGACTACCTGGCGATCGTCACTCTGGGGTTTGGTGAAATCATCCGCGTGTTTTTGAACAACCTGGACCACCCGGTCAACATCACCAATGGGCCCAAGGGTTTGAACCAGATCGACGCCATCAGTTTTTTCGGGCTCAGCCTGGGCAAAAAACTCACCATTGGCACTTTTGAGATTCCTTCGGTTTCGCTGTATTACTACCTCTTCCTGGCGCTGGTGGTGGTCAGTGTGGTGATCTGCCATCGCCTGGAGCTCTCGCGCGTCGGCCGTGCCTGGATGGCGATTCGCGAAGATGAAATCGCCGCCAAGGCGATGGGCATCAACACGCGCAACCTGAAGCTGCTGGCCTTTGGCATGGGCGCCACCTTTGGCGGGGTTTCCGGCGCCATGTTCGCGGCCTTCCAGGGTTTCATTTCACCCGAGTCCTTCAGCCTGATGGAGTCGGTGATGATCGTCGCCATGGTGGTGCTGGGCGGCCTCGGGCATTTACCGGGCGTGATCCTGGGCGCGGTGTTGTTGTCGGCCTTGCCCGAGGTCCTGCGTTATATCGCCGGGCCGTTGCAAAACATGAGCGGTGGCCGTCTTGATGCGTCCATCCTGCGCCAGCTGCTGATTGCGGTGGCGATGATTGTTGTCATGTTGGTGCGCCCGCGCGGCCTTTGGCCGGCGCCGGACCACGGCAAATCGCTGCAAAATTCCGCCAAGGAGCCGACATGAGCACGACCGCCGTGAGGTCTGATGTGGTGCTGAACGTCACCGGCGTCTCCAAACGTTTTGGCGGCCTGCAGGCTTTGAGTGACGTTGGCATCACGATCAAGCGCGGCCAGGTATACGGCCTCATCGGTCCCAATGGCGCTGGCAAGACGACTTTCTTCAACGTTCTCACCGGCCTGTACGCGCCGGACAGCGGCAGTTTTGAGCTGGCCGGCAGAAAGTACGAACCTTCGGCGGTGCACCTGGTGGCCAAAGCCGGCATCGCGCGCACCTTTCAAAACATCCGGCTGTTTGCCGAGATGACGGCGCTTGAAAACGTCATGGTGGGCCGCCACATCCGGACCCACTCGGGGCTGATGGGCGCGATTTTCCGCACCAAAGGTTTCAAGGCCGAAGAACTCGCCATCGCCAAGCGCGCGCAGGAACTGCTTGATTACGTTGGCATTGGCAAATTTGCCGACTACAAGGCGCGCACCTTGAGTTATGGCGACCAGCGCCGCCTGGAGATCGCCCGCGCCTTGGCAACCGACCCGCAACTCATCGCACTGGATGAACCCGCCGCTGGCATGAACGCCACAGAGAAGGTGATGCTGCGCGAGCTGATCGACCGCATCCGCAAAGACAACCGCACCATTTTGCTCATCGAGCATGACGTGAAGCTGGTGATGGGCCTGTGCGACCGCGTGACGGTGCTCGACTACGTGGGCGTGGGCAAGTACGCCGACTACAAGGCGCGCACCTTGAGTTATGGCGACCAGCGCCGCCTCGAGATCGCCCGAGCGCTCGCCACCGACCCCAAGCTGATCGCGCTCGACGAGCCCGCGGCCGGCATGAACGCGACCGAGAAGGTGACCTTGCGCGAGTTGATCAACCAGATCCGCAATGACGGCCGCACCATCTTGCTGATCGAGCACGACGTCA
>JANNYX010000099.1:0-5650 GCA_031410295.1 Rhodoferax sp. | reverse complement strand
CTGGATTTGCAAAGCTTCGGCATCGACTCGCTGGAATGGCTGCTGGGCCACAACCAGGTGCCGCTGGACGTGCAGTCCGCATGGCAGAAAGTCGCGCAGTATGCTATTGATATAATAGCTAAGTATTCATGTCTGACGAGGAAAAATGGCCAAAATGGCTCCAAAAATCCGGTCAACAGCGGTTTTGACGGCGAATCAATCAAATTGCTGCGCCTGCACGGCGACTGCCACCCCGGCAACATTTTGTGGACGCCCACCGACGCGCCCGCCGCCGCCGGCCCGGGGCCGCATTTTGTCGATCTGGACGACTGCCGCACCGGCCCGGCCGTGCAAGACCTGTGGATGCTTTTGAGCGGCGACCGCCAGCAGCGCACGCGCCAACTCGGCGCCCTGGTCGACGGCTACGAGCAGTTCCGCGAATTCGACCGCCGCGAGCTTGTTTTGATCGAGCCGCTGCGCACCCTGCGCCTGATCCACTACAGCGCCTGGCTGGCCCGCCGCTGGGCCGACCCGACCTTTCCGATCAACTTCCCCTGGTTTGGTTCGAGTGACTACTGGCAGGGGCAGGTGCAGATGCTGGAGGAGCAGATGGAGGCGATGCAGGAGGAGCCGTTGGTGGTGTGACCTTGCCGCCTGCCGCTTGCTGCTTGCCGCCCGCTGCCCGCCCAGCACGGCGACGGCGCAATGTGCATGCGGTTTTGGCGTGAAAGCACGCGCGGTTTCGAAAAATGCGTCAAGCTGACGCTTGGGCATTTTTTGAGGTGACTGACAGATCGCTTCCACGCACCTTCCACTCCAAAGCCCAGTCCCCTTGCCTTATCGCCACGCCCTGCGTTGGCTGGGCTCGACGCTTCTTCGAAAGGCAGGAATGCGGCGCAAGTGGGCTATTGAAATGGGGGATGCTCAAGCCATACCTCGGGGTTGAAGTTCGCCCTACAGACCGGCAAACGCAATTCTTGGGAGCGCTGGGTTTGTCTCTTACCCACGACTGGCATCGTGGCGCTGCGAATAAACGCCAATCGTTTAATGTGGTGCGCTTTTCAGCAGTTTCCGTCGATGAATTTATGATTTATGTCCCTTCAATGCGGATCACACTTCTCAAATGATTAAAAAATACTTTTTTATGTTGGGGTTACTGCCGGTCATTGCGTCTCGCTTGCTTTTGCGCAAGAGGATGTGAACGTGGTGGAGTCTGCAGTGAAGAGCCTTGGCATTGATGTTCACTTGAAGGCCATGGCAGATCAGGGCAACAAAAACGCACCTTACATGATTGACAAGGAAACCCAGTACGCATCGGCCGTTGCCAGTGGAAAGAGATTGTCTACTCAATGGGTTTTCATTAAGCGCCAGAAAGTCGAAATTGACGTTGGCGTTCTGAGGCAAGGTATGACCGAACAAGGTCTCACACGCATCTGCACGAATCCAGTGACGCGCATGTTGATTGATCGTTACGATGCGACGCTCAGCCATATGTACAGTGACAAAGATGGTGTGTCCCTCTTTTCTTTCAATGGGAATAAAACTGCCTGTAAGGCCTTCAAGTTCTAGGCGTTGGGCTCCAAATGCAACCGCTTCTCGTGGCCGTGTCGGCAGAAGACCTGAGACGAGCACTAGCACTGCTCGATATACAAGTTCTGCGTCGGGCCCAGGGAAGAACAAAAACACAGACCGAGCGCTTCAGCATCGTTTACTTGCTGGCGTCGCTTCCGACGCAGTACCTAAAGTTTCCTCTCACCTTAGAACACAGTGAACGTCCCGACTTCGTACTGCGATTGCCATCTGTTACCGTTGGAATCGAGGTTACCGAGGCGGTACCGGAGAATCATGCCCGTGCGTCCGTGATACGCCAATCCGGAATAGGAAAATCGGTGCACTTTGTCAAGCGGGCTCGGCCGGGCGAGGAGACACAAAGCACGGAAAGCCTTCGCGACGAGATCAAGCTTGATAGGCCAGGGGAACCCTGGGTCGGCAATGAGCCTGAAAGCGAATGTGCTGAAGCGATGCTGTATTGCGCCGTATCCAAAGCTGCTACTGCTCATAAGCCGGGGTTCAAGATCCACCCGATTAACTGGCTGCTGGTCTATGACAATTGGCCACTTCCCGGCCACCATCACAGTGAAGCAAATGCATTGCTTGCAGCTGGATGCGACAAACCGCGCGTGCTTTCACCCGAAAACCGCACGCACCTGACCCTGCCGCCGCGACCGGATTACAGGGCGCAACCTTCGATCCTTCGACAAGCTTCCTTCGACAGCCTCAAAGCGAATGGAATGGGTAGTTCGAAGTCAACCCTGCTTCAACATCCGCGCAGACCAGCCCACCACGTCGGCGCGGATGGCGGCTTCGAGGGCTTCCACCACGGGCTGCTTCAAACGTTTTTTGGTGGCGGTGAAGGCGCCCTGATTTAGCTGCGCCAGGTAAGCAGCGCGCGCCTTCACGGCGGCGTCAAAGTTGTCGGCGCTGGCCAGCTCATCCAGAAAGCCGGCCGCCAAAGCTTCTTGCGGCTTGTAGGGGTAGGCGGTGGTGCAGGCCAGGCTGTAGTGGGAGGGCGACAGGCGGTGGCGGCACACTTCAAGCGCAAAACGAGGCAGCGTCATGCCAATCTGCACTTCGATCGCGTGAATGCGTGCGCCTTGGTCAACGCCAATGCGGTAATCGCAGCCGAGCAAAATAAAACAACCCATCGCCACCGCGTGGCCGGTGCAGGCCGCCAACACCGGGTGGGGATGCGACAACAGGCGCAGGCAAAGGCGCGCGCCAGCTTCCAGCATTTGCACAGATTCCGCCGGGTTGGACTTAAAAACCTTCAAGTCAAAGCCGCCAGAGAACATGCCGGGGCGTCCCATCAGCACCACCACGGCCTTGTCCGCTAGAGCGCGGTCAAGCGCTGCGTTAACGGCCGCCAGCATCCGCACACTCATGACATTGGCTTTGCCGTCGTCCAGTAAAATCCTGGCAATACCATGCGTTACATCATAAGTAACCAAATCAGACATGTATTGCTCCTTGTACTCATGAACGAATGGCGGCCAGTGCAAACTCTCCGCCATTTTCCCATCCAAATTAGCGGGTTTTGTCACTGTCAGCGGTAAACAGAACTGTCCAGTGATAGAGCAAATGGATTGTCTGCTTTCTTTTGACATGGATGCGCGTGGTTTCTATACAATCATCTTCACCACAACCAAAGAGGAGACTTAAGGTATGAAACAGATTCGCTCGCTCATTGCGCTTGCCGCGCTTAGCTGCGTCGGTTTTTCCGCGCTGGCACAGCAAGCGCCGCCACCCGCCGACGAACCGGGGTGGGCCAAAGGCCGACCGAAAACCGACGTTGCCATGAAGATGGCCCCGGTGCCGGCCTTCCCGATTCCAACCGCGGCCGACAAGCTGCCCACCGCCAAGTTCAAACTTCCGCCCGGCTTCAAGGTCGAGACCTGGGCTTCGGGCGTGCTCGACGCACGCGGCTTGCGTGAGGGCGCGAAGGGCAATATCTTTGTCAGCTCGCTCTTCGTCGCCAACAAGGTCTACGTGTTGCCCGAGAAAGGCAAGCGCGAGGCCAAGGTCATCATCGACAAGATGCCGCTGGCCACCGGCATCGAGTTCTACAAGGGCAGCCTTTACGTGGCCACAAACACGAAGATCATGCGTTACGACAACATCGAGGACAAGCTGGACAACCCTGGCGAGCCGAAGGTGCTGTACGACAAGCTGCCTGGCGGCACCGACCACAGCTGGAAATACCTGCGCATCCATAAAGAAAAGCTTTATTACGCCATCGGTGCGCCGTGCAACATCTGCGATCCCGGCGAATACGCCAAGATCTACCGCATGAACCTGGACGGAAGCAACATCGAGACGGTCGCGTCCGGCGTGCGTAACACGGTCGGCTTCGACTTTGACCCGAAGACTGGCGACCTCTGGTTCACCGACAACGGCCGGGACTGGTTGAGCGAGGAATTCCCGAACGACGAGCTCAACCACGTGACGAAGCCCGGGCAGCAGCATTTCGGCTATCCGTTCTGCCATCAGGGCAACCTACCCGATCCGGAATTTGGCTGGGGCAAGTCGTGCGACGACTACGTCAAGCCGGCGGCCCTGCTCGGGCCGCATGCCGGTTCGCTGGGGATGACGTTCTATCGCGGCAAGATGTTCCCTGCCAAGTACCAGGGCGCGATGTTCATCGCGCGCCACGGTCCGTGGAATCGCACCAAGAAGTACGCTGATATCTCGGTCGCCTGGCCCGACAGCAAGGGTGGCGCCAAGGTTGAGCCGTTCATGACGGGCTTCGTCGAGAACAACGGCTATCTGGGTCGCCCGGTGGATTTCCTGGTGCTCAAGGACGGCTCGATGCTCGTGAGCGACGACCACAACGGCGCGATCTACCGCATCAGCTACGGCAAGTGATGAGAGGCTGGGCCGCAGGACTCGCGTCCTGCGCGGCAGTGCTGGCGTTGGTGGTGTTGTCGCCACAAGCCGCGGGCCAGGAAAAAGCCCGAAAGGCGGGCGCTGCCGCCAGCAGCGCTGTCGGCGCCAGCAGCCCTGGCGTCGGCAGCTACGCACAGCGTTATGCCGGGCTGTGCGCTGCTTGTCATGGCGCCAATGGGCGAAGCGACATGCCGCTCACGCCGGTGCTTGCCGGCCAGCCGTCTTTCTATGCCATCACGCAACTTTTTTTGTTTCGCGAGGGCCGGCGCAGCAACGAAGGCATGACGGCCGTGGCCAAGACCCTCACTGACGACGATATGCGCGGCTTCTCCGATTTCATTGGCACGTTGCCGCCGGTACCTACGCCGCCGTCGGCGACGCCGCCCGACGCCGCGCGCATGGACAAAGCGCGGGCACTGGCGCAGCAGCATAAATGTGTGTTCTGCCACGGTGCGGATTTCAGCGGCGGGCAACAGGTGCCGCGCATTGCTGGGCAGCGCGAGGATTATCTGAAGGTGAGCTTGCGCGGTTTCAGTTCCGGCACACGTCCGGGGTACACGCAGGCGATGACGGCGGCCTTGAGTCAGATCCCGCTCGAAGACTTGGACACCCTGGCTTACTACGTGGCACGTTTTCCCGACCGCGCCGCGGCTCCGGCCGGCAAGTGATGATTGCAGGCCGAGCGTCAGGCTGCTAAGCCAGCGCCGCATACACTGCGGCCTTGTACTCAAACCAAAACGGGTTCCAGAAGCCAAAGTGGCGTTGCGCCATCTGCACGATTATCACGCCCGTGCCCGGGCTGATGCACCAGTGTGTGCCGGCGAGGCCGCCCCACTGGAACTCGCCCACGGGTGAGTTCGGTTGCAAGCTTGAGGTGGCACGGGTGACGGCGCCGCCCAGTCCAAACCCCAAATGCGGCATGGCGCCCAGGTGTTGGAACTGCACGCCGTATTGCGGCGCCAACTGGTCGCGCAGCATTTCCTTGAGCGTGGTCGGCCGCAGCAATCCGCCGCTCGCGCTTGAACTGTTTCCCACCAGCGCCTGCAGGAAGCGCAGATAGTCGCCTTGCGTGGTCAACAGCCCGCCGGTGCCCGCGTGGCGCGCCACGGGCTTCACAAAGGCATCGCGCCAGGGCACGTTGTGTGTCGGGTGCAATCCCGGCAAGTCTGGCTGTTGCAGGTTTTCACCTCGGTACAGCGGCACCAGGCGTGCGCGATTTTTTGGCGCC
>JANNYX010000098.1:0-18290 GCA_031410295.1 Rhodoferax sp. | reverse complement strand
CCGGCCTGAAACTCGATGAGCGCGGCGCCATCGTTGTTGATGACCACTGCAAAACCAACTTGCCCAACGTCTGGGCGGTAGGTGATGTGGTGCGCGGCCCGATGCTGGCGCACAAGGCCGAAGAAGAGGGTGTTGCGGTGGCAGAGCGCATTGCCGGCCAACACCCGCACGTCAATTTCAACACCGTGCCGTGGGTGATCTACACCTCGCCAGAAATTGCCTGGGTGGGGCAGACAGAGCAGCAGCTCAAGGCATCCGGCAAGGCCTACAGGGCGGGTACGTTTCCGTTCCAGGCGAACGGCCGTGCCCGTGCCCTGGGTGACACGACGGGCATGGTCAAGATGCTGGCGGACGCCGCCACAGACGAGATTCTGGGCGTGCACATCGTCGGCCCCATGGCCAGCGAGTTGATCGCCGAATGTGTGATGGCGATGGAATTCCGCGCCAGCAGCGAAGACATCGCGCGAATTTGCCACGCCCACCCGTCGTTGAGCGAGTCGGTCAAGGAGGCTGCACTGGCGGTCGACAAGCGCCCACTGAATTTTTAAAATTGCATTGGTAAAAATGGCAATAGGCCGTCAGATTATATACATAGTGTGCTATATATATTATAGCATTCCTGAGCCTCAAGCGTGAGCGTTCAGGCGGTTTACGAGCGCGAGTTGCTGGCCCGTGGTTATGCGCCCGACCCGGCGCAGCAAAGGGCGGTGACGGCACTGGAGCGCTGTGCTGATGATTGGACGGTCTACAAGGCGGCACGCTCCAGCGCCTTTAAAAAGCTGATTGGCAGGCCTGAAATCCCCCGCGGCGTTTATTTGTATGGCGGGGTGGGCCGCGGCAAGAGCTTCTTGATGGACTGCTTTTTCAATGCCGTGCCGATCCACAAAAAATCACGCCTGCATTTCCACGAATTCATGCGCGAAGTGCACCGGGAACTGGCGGGATTGCAGGGCACCGCCAATCCACTGGAAGAGTTGGGCAAACGCATGTCGAAAAAGCATCGGCTGATCTGTTTTGACGAGTTTCATGTCGCTGACATCACTGATGCGATGATCCTGCACCGACTGCTGGCGGCATTGTTCGACAACGGCGTCGGCCTGGTCACCACCTCCAACTTCCGGCCTGACGAACTGTACCCCGGCGGCATGCACCGCGACCGGATATTGCCGGCCATTGCCTTGCTCAACGAGCGGCTTGACGTGGTCAATGTCGACAACGGCGTTGACTACCGGCGCCGCACGCTGGGGCAACTCAAGCTGTATCACTGCCCATTGGGCGCGGCGGCCGACGCCCAGATGCGCGCGGCGTTTGAGAAAATTGCCGAAACCCATGATGAAGCCCCAACCCTGCACATCGAGGCCCGCGAAATTCATGCGCGGCGAAAGGCCGGCGGCGTGGTCTGGTTTGATTTCAAGTCCTTGTGCGGCGGCCCCCGGTCACAAAACGACTATCTTGAAATCGCCACACAATTTCATACCGTGTTCCTGAGCGACGTGCCGCAAATGTCCATCCGCATGGCCTCGGAAGCCCGGCGATTTACCTGGCTGGTGGACGTCCTTTACGATCGCCGGGTAAAGTTGATCATGTCCGCTGAAAACTTGCCCGAGGCGCTCTATGTTGAAGGCCCGCTGGCGCACGAGTTTCCCCGCACGGCGTCACGATTGCACGAGATGCAGACCAAGGAGTTTTTGGATCTCGACCGGCGTCAGGTCGACACGAGGCTGACATGAAAACTGCGGCGCTGGCGCTGATTGCGATTTTATCGGGTACGGCCATCGCCCAGCTGGCACCAGCCGATCCGCAGGCAGCCGCACAGGCGCAATTGGCGAGCCTCCGGTCCGACCGCAACCAGGTCGAAAACAAGTTCAATGAAAACGAGAAGGATTGTTACCAGAAATTTGCCGTCAATGACTGCATTGCGCGGGCGCGAGTGGTGCGGCGCGAAGCCTTGGCAGATTTAAGGCGACAAGAGCTTTCCGTCAATGCGATTGAGGCCCGTCGAAAGGCTGCGCAACAGATCTCCAAAACCGAGGAAAAGTTGTCGCCGCAAGCCCTGCGTGAGATTGAACAGCGGCTGCTCGAAGCGCAGGCCGAGCAGCAGGTGCGTCTGCAATCGATAGACGAGCGGGCGGCCGCACGGGCTGCTGCCGCCCAGGAAGCGCCAGAGCGCCTGCGGGAACGTCAGGAGCGGATGGAGGCCCGTGACCGTGCACTCAAAGAACGGGCTGCGATGCTGGAAGCCCAGACCGAGAACCGGCGGGTGTTTGAGCAAAAACAGCTGGATGCGCAAAAGCGCCGGGAAGAGAGCAAAAAGCGGCAGCCGGAGCGAAAACCTGCACCTGTGCCTGCGCTTGTGCCTGCACCGACACCCGCCAAGCCAGCGTCTTGAGCACCTAAGGGTGCCGAATTGGCCCGCAAGGCAGTTGTATTTTCAGATCGAAAGTGGCTCCAACTTTACGATGACCAGTGACAGATTGTCACCGCCACCCTGGCCCCGGCTTCTGGCTTTTTCAATCAGGAATTCGGTCGCTTCGCGCGCTGTCAGGGTCGACAAGACCGATCCGATTTCACTGTTGTTGAAGTAGTGCCAGACGCCATCGCTGCAAGCCATCAAGGTATCGCCCGCGCGCAGTTTCGGGATGAAGTGGGCGTCGACCATCGGATCGCCTTCGGTGCCGAGGCAACCCATCAGGATGTTCGACTGCGGGTGCACATTGGCCTGCTCCTCGGTGATTTCGCCGCGGTTGACCAGCGTTTGCACATAAGAGTGGTCAAGCGTGCGCTTGACGAGCTTGTTGCCATGAAAGTGGTAAACCCGTGAATCTCCCGCGTGCGCCCAATGGCAATCACCCCCCGGATTGATCAGAAACGCGGCAACGGTGCTGTGGGGTTCTTCTTCGGCCGAAATGGCGGTGAGTTTGATGACAACGTGGGCCTCCTGCACGATTTGCTGCAACAACGATGAGGCATCGTCAACCTCGGGAGAATAACGCTCGAACAGCTGCTTGGCCGTCATCATGACCTGATCCGAGGCCTTGCGCCCGCCGCTGCGCCCGCCCATGCCGTCGGCCACAATGGCCAGAATGCAACCGTAGATCCGGCTGTGGTTGAGCAATGCCACCCGGTCCTGTTGGTAGTCGCGGTCGCCCTTGTGGATGCCGGTAGAAGCCGTAAGCCGATAACCTTTGTACATACTTGTTGCCCAGGCCGCGAATTTCCCGTGTGTGACCTTCGAATTCGACGAGTAAAGGCCGTATTATCAAGCTTAAGTCCACAACACTTTCATAGAAGGCCAGAGCAAGCTGGCCATCCGAACCGGGCCCCTTTCTCAGACCATGGACGCAAACCTGCATTCGCTCAAGCGGCGGCTGATCGAACTGCAAATGGAGCACGCCGATCTGGACGCCATGATTGACCGCGCGAGCGAAGAGTCGCCCCTTGATGAGCTCATGATGCGGCGACTCAAAAAACGGCGTTTGGGCCTGCGCGACGAGTTGTCGCGCCTTGAGCGTGAGCTGTCGCCGGATGAGCCGGCCTGACACATGAGCCTTCTTCAGTTGGTGCAGGAAGTGTTCTCCAGCGACAGCCGCCTTTGTGAAGTTGTGCCCGAATTCCGGGGCAGGGCGGGTCAAAATTACATGGCCCAACGCGTGGCAGATGCCATCGACAAGGGTTCGGTTTTGGTGGTCGAAGCTGGCACCGGCGTCGGCAAAACTTACGCCTACCTGGTTCCGGCCTTGCTTAGCGGCAAACGCGTACTCGTTTCGACCGCCACCAAGAACCTGCAGGACCAGCTGTTTGGGCGCGATTTGCCGCTTTTGGTAAAGGCCTTGGGCCTTCCCGTCAAAGCGGCTTTGCTCAAGGGCCGCGCAAGTTATTTGTGTTTGCATCGCCTTGAACTGTCGCATCAGGCCGTGGCGGACACCGACCGCACGTCGCAGCGCGCGCTGGCCAAGATAGAAAAATGGGCAGTATCCACGCGCAGTGGCGATCTGGCTGAACTGCCGGGCCTTGATGAGCGTTCTGCCGTCATTCCGCTGGTCACCTCGACACGTGAAAACTGCCTGGGATCGTTATGTCCTAAATTTCGCGCCTGCCATGTGAACATCGCACGGCGGGAGGCAATGGCGGCAGACGTGGTGGTGATCAACCATCATCTATTTTTTGCCGACCTGGCGGTGCGCGAATCCGGCATGGCCGAGCTGTTGCCCACCGTCAACACGGTAATTTTTGACGAAGCGCACCAGCTCAACGAAACCGGCATTCAGTTTTTAGGGCAGTTTTTGTCGACTGGCCAGGTCATCGATTTTGCCCGCGACTTCCTCGCGGCCGGACTGGGCTTGGCGCGCGGCCTGTGCAGTTGGCAGGAACTGGCCGCCAGTATTGAGTTGGCGGCCAGGGAATTGCGTCTGGTGGGAGGGCAACATTTTCAGGGCACAAAAGTCCGCTGGACGGGCGCTTCGCCAGAGGGCATCCATGAAGGGACCTGGCGCGCGGCGCTGGACAGACTGGCGCTGGCACTGGACGAAGCCCGCAAAGCCCTTGAAACGGTCAGCGAGGCAGCGCCAGATTTTCTGCGATTGACCGAGCGCATCCAATTGCTGAGCTTGAGAATCGACTTGTTCTTGCAGCCTTGCGAGGCGGGATCAGTGCGCTGGCTGGACGCGGGCTCGCAACTGCGTCTGGTGGAGTCACCCCTGGATATTGGTGCCGTTGTCAAGGCCAAGCTGTTGAAGCCTGGCACCCCGCAAGCTGGCGGCAAGGCCTGGATATTCACATCGGCGACCCTGGGCGACGACGAAAAATTAACCTGGTTCACCGAGCCTTGCGGTCTTACGGAGGCGGAAATTGTCAAAGTGGACAGCCCGTTTGACTATCCTCAACAAGCGGCGGTTTACGTGCCCAAGATGTTTCCAAAACCGTCTGATCCAGTCCACAGCGCACGGGTGGCCGAGCTGGTGGCGCGAGCCGCTGAATCGATTTCTGGGCGTACTTTGGTATTGACCACAACGCTGCGGGCCTTGCGGGCTATCGCCGAGGCCTTGCAAACCCGTTTCAGGGACTCCGACCTGGTTGAAGTGCTTGCCCAGGGACAACGCCCCAAGCGGGAATTGATGGACCGCTTTCGCGAAGGCAATCTACATGGCCAAAAAGGCTGTGTACTGGTCGCGTCGGCATCTTTCTGGGAAGGATTTGATGTGCCAGGCGACGCCCTGCAGCTGGTCGTGATCGACAAATTGCCGTTTCCGCCGCCCAATGACCCGCTGGTAGAAGCGCGATCAAGCCGCCTGGAGCAAGCCGGACGAAGCGCATTTCGGGACTATTTTTTACCGGAAGCGGCGGTGGCTCTGAAACAAGGGGCAGGACGCCTGATTCGCAGGGAATCCGATCAGGGCGTGCTGGTGGTTTGTGACAGCCGAATGGCTACCATGCCCTATGGACGACGCCTGTTTGCGGCACTTCCGCCGATGAAAGCGGTGTCCAGCGAGGCGGATTTTTTCCAAGCCCTGCAGCAGCTTGGAGGGTCGACACTCACCAAAACTTCCACCACGGCTCTGCTGCCGTTTTAGCGCCTTTGGTCAAATATTCGCTTTGCGGGTAGGACTTCTCCAGCACCCGTTTGGCGTCGTCACGCAGGTCGGCCATGCCCAGGGCATCGTAAGACTTGAAAATCAGGAACAGGGCCTCTTCCAGCGCCGGCACGGCGCGGTATTCCGTCAGCGCCACCTGGGCGCGATTGACGGCAGCCAAATAGGCGCCACGGTTGTAGTAATACCGTGCCACGTGCACTTCATACTGAGCCAGCGAATTGATGATGTAGGTCATGCGCAAGCGAGCATCCGGGGTATAACGCGAATCCGGAAAACGCGAGGTCAACTCCTTGAACGCCTCAAAGGACTCTTTGGAGGCTTTCTGGTCACGCTCCGCCAAATCCTGGCGCGTCAAAAACGAAAACAAGCCCAAGTCATCGTTGAAATTGATGATGCCTTTCAAATACAAGGCGTAATCGAGCGCCGGGCTGGCAGGATGCAATTTCATGAAACGCTCAAGCGCCGCCAAGGCCTCGGCCGGCTCATTGGATTTGTAGCGGGCATAGGCTTTGTCCAGCTGTGCCTGCTGGGCAAGGGGTGTTCCGGCGGCGCGGCCTTCGAGTTTTTCCAGCAGGATAACGGCCTTGTCGTAGCCACCGGAATTCAACTCGTCCTTCGCTTCCGCATACAAACGGTTCGGGCTCATGCCAGCGGTGGGATCCTTGTCCACTGAGGAGCAACCGGCGACGAGGCCAAGCACAAAGCCCGCCAGCAACAACGCCTTCATCCAGGTGCAACACCAGGCATAAAAAACCGATAATTTGGCATGGCGCATTGCAAGCAACTTTCTAGTAGAGAACCAGTTTGATTATATCGGGCGACTCATTGCTGCCGGGCCTGGAGGAGGGTGCGGAACTTGAGCCTGAAATCGAACGGCGAAATTTTGAAATTCCCGCCGCGCTGCATGGCACACGTCTTGATTTGTCCTTGGTCAAGCTGGTACCGGAATTCTCGCGCAGCTATTTGCAGCAATTGATAGAGGCTGGTTTCGTTGAAGTCGAGGGCAAGACCAGCAGCAAGCCTTCAGCGCGCGTGACGGTCGGCAATGCTGGATGCATCGAATTGCGGCCGACACTTCAAAGCCAGGCGTTTCGGCCCGAGTCTGTCGAATTTCCGGTTGTTTTCCGGGATGACCACCTTTTGGTGATCAACAAACCGGCGGGTTTGGTGGTCCATCCGGCGCCGGGCAACTGGAGCGGCACCTTGCTAAACGGCCTGCTCGCGCTTGACTCGATTGCAGCCACATTGCCGCGTGCGGGTATTGTTCATCGTTTGGACAAAAATACCAGTGGACTGATGGTGGTTGCCCGCAGCCGCAAGGTGATGGACGCTCTGGTCAAAATGATTGCCGCGCGGGAAGTCAGCCGGCAATACCTGGCCATCACCCATCGTCCCTGGCCCGGCGGCCCGGTCCGTGACGTCGATGCGCCTATCGGCCGCGACCCGCGCAACCGGCTGCGCATGGCCGTGGTCGACCTCGACCACCAGGGAGGGAAACCAGCCAGAACCACCTTTGAACTGATCGAAAACTCAGCGTCGGGCAGTCTGATCAAGTGCACCTTGCACACAGGACGCACGCACCAGATTCGTGTTCATCTGGCGTCTACAGGGTGCCCGCTGGTTGGCGATGAGCTGTATGGAGGGGTGCCCGGCCGCAACCCTGGCCGCCAGGCGCTTCATGCCAGCCGCCTGGCTCTGGCGCACCCGGTTACCCAGGCGCCGCTAGCCTTCCACGCACCGCTGCCGGCTGACCTGCAGGAATTGCTGCCTACACTGGGCCTGCGATACAATGGCTTTTGATGGCCTGCAGCCGACGCCTGTCTCGATATGCAGCGCGATGCCGCTGGTGCGCACCCGGATTCACATTCGCTTTTGGTGCCCAAATGCCCCCTGAAGATCTTGTTTCGACCTGATTTCGCGCCGCAAATTCCGCCTTTTGCGCGCCTCCTTTGGAAAACTTCTCGCCATGAACTCCGTGGATGCAAAACGCATACTTGAAACGGCCCTGATCTGTGCGCCGCAACCTATGGCCGTGAAGGAGTTGCGCTCCTTGTTTGACGACCAGCTCGGCAGTGACTCGATAAAATCACTGTTGTCTGACTTGCAGCTCGATTGGGCACAGCGGGGTGTGGAACTGGTCAGTGTCGCCACTGGCTGGCGTTTTCAGAGCCGGCCCGAGATGCGCCACTATCTGGACCGTCTGCACCCCGAGAAGCCGCCGCGGTATACCCGCGCCACGCTGGAAACGCTGGCCATCATTGCCTACCGCCAACCGGCCACGCGTGCTGACATGGAGGACATCCGTGGCGTGACGATCAATTCGCAACTGCTCAAGCAACTTGAAGACAGGGGCTGGATTGAGGTCATCGGGCACCGGGAAACAGTGGGTCGTCCCGCACTTTTCGCCACCACGCGGCAGTTTCTGGATGATTTGGGGCTGGAGTCGCTGGACCAATTGCCAATGCTGGACAACCCCTTGGGGGCGGCCGATGCGTTGCTCTCGTTGAGTGGCCTGGATAACATCACGCAACCCCGTCTTGACATGGGTCTCGACTCCTTCGCTGAAACAGCCCAAGACACACCCGCGGATGCAAACCATCCCATCAGCGAAACGCAGACATGACCATCGACCACCCTGGCACTTCAGTGCCTGCCGCAGGAAACCAGTTGGGCGCAGCGCCGGACGGTGCGAACGGACCCGAACCCGCTGTTCAACCCACGGCGGATGTCGCTGCGACGGCTGCTGCTGTCGCTCAGGACGATGCCAATCGGTTCGCTGAAGTGGTCTCAGGCCAGTTTGACGTGGACCAGGCCGTTGTCGAGACGTTGCCGGCCAAACGCGTGCTGCTGCCCCAGGCCGAATCGCCCAAGTTGCACAAGGTTCTGGCACAGGCCGGCATGGGGTCGCGCCTTGAGATGGAGCAACTCATCATGGAAGGACGCATCACCGTCAACAACGAGCCGGCGCACATCGGGCAGCGAGTCCAGTATGGGGACCACGTGAAGGTCAATGGCAAGCCGATTCGCTTTCGCATCGACCCGCCGCCCGCACGGGTGATCGCCTATCACAAGCCGGCGGGTGAGGTTGTGACGCACGACGATCCGCAAAACCGACCTACCGTATTTCGGCGACTGCCCAAGCTGTATCAGGGCAAATGGCAATCGGTCGGTCGGCTGGACCTCAACACCGAGGGCCTGCTGCTGTTCACCAGCTCTGGCGGACTGGCCAACAACCTGATGCACCCGCGTTTTGGCCTGGAGCGTGAATACGCTGTGCGCGTGTTGGGCAGCCTGAGCCGGGAAGAAAAACAGAAGTTGCTCGATGGCGTCACGCTGGAGGATGGCCCGGCACGGTTTGGATCGATCGAAGACGGTGGTGGCGAAGGATCCAACTGCTGGTACCGGGTCACGATTTCCGAAGGCCGCAACCGTGAAGTGCGGCGGATGATTGAGGCCGTTGGGCACGCCGTGAGCCGTTTGATACGCATCCGTTACGGGGCGATGGTCCTGCCACGCGGCCTCAAGCGCGGTGCCTGGATGGAACTCGATGAAGGAGACATTCGGCTGCTGGGCCAGGCCGCAGGCAGCGGTGATTCCGGGCGGGCCCAGGCGCGTCCGCCACGCGGCGGTGTGGGCGCTGGCGGCGCGCCGGACGCGGACGATAGCCAAGGTGATGATGATGACGACAGCCGTGGCAACACTCACGACCTCTCCCACGAATCTGGCTATGCCCGCGCCAATGCGCCGCGGCCGCCAGGCGGCAATCGTTATGCCGGCGCTGCCGGTGGTGGCAATGGCCGGGGCAACCGCGGGCGCGGCGCCCGGCCTGGTGGTGGCAGAGGCCAACCCACCGACGGGACTGCGCAGCCTGAACAAGGCCAAGGCGGCAACGGGATAGGGGCACGCCGACCACCAGCGCAGGGCGGCAACCGCAGCCGGCCTGAACGTCAGCCGCAGCAAGGGCGCATTGAGCGGGGCGACCGCGGCGATCAAGGCGACCGCGCCGACCGTCAGGCGGCAGCCAGCCAGCCGGACCCCATGAAAACTTCATTTGGCTACATTGGCGCTGACAGTTTTACGCGCCAGCGGCAAGGCCAGGGCCAAGGGCAGGGGCAGCGCCGTGGTGGCGCTGGCGGCGGCGTGGGCGGTGGAGGCCCGCGTGGACCGGGTGGTCAACGTGGCGCAATGGGCCAAGGCGGACCCGGCGGCGGGCGCGGGGGGCGTGGCGGTGGCGGACGCGGGCGCTGATGCAATGACGGGCTGCGTCTTGAACCATTGATCCCGATGTCGGGTCAACCTTGGCTAGGCCGGCGCAGATTCAAATCCCATTAGAAAATATGTCAATAGGCCGTCGAATACATTGAATAGTTTGCTATAATTAGTATAGCTTTGGTTGGATTGTGAATTGCCGGTGCGGTGACGCGGGCAAAGCCAGCCCCGGTACAGGGCGCCCCACTGCTCAGGTTAAAATGAGCGGCTTTGCCTTCAGGGCACATCGCTTAAAACCAATCATCAGGAAGTATCAAATGGCCATCGAACGCACCCTCTCCATCATCAAGCCAGACGCCGTCGCGAAGAATGTCATCGGCCAGATTTACGCCCGTTTTGAAGGCGCGGGCCTGAAGGTGGTCGCTGCCCGCATGGTGCATTTGTCGCGCGGTGATGCCGAAGCGTTTTATGCGGTGCATAAAGAGCGCCCGTTTTTCAAGGATCTGGTCGGTTTCATGATCTCCGGCCCGGTCATGATCCAGGCACTCGAAGGTGAAGGGGCGATCCTGAAAAACCGTGACCTGATGGGCGCGACAGATCCGAAAAAGGCCGCAGCGGGCACCATCCGCGCTGATTTTGCTGACAGCATCGATGCCAACGCGGTGCATGGCTCCGACGCCGCTGAAACCGCAGCGGTTGAAATTGGTTTTTTCTTCCCCGGCATGAACGTGTATTCACGTTAATATAACTTTCCCGACGGGCCCCATGTCAGCCAACTTGCTTGATTATGACCTGAACGGGTTGGCTTCGTTTTGCGAAGGCCTGGGCGAAAAACCATTCCGTGCAAAACAGTTGTTTCGCTGGATCCATCAAAACGGCGAGACGGATTTTGCGCAGATGAGTGACCTGGCCAAAAGCTTTCGCGAGAAGCTCAAGACGACCGCGTGCGTGCAGCCACTGCCGGTGAACACCCAGCAGGAATCGTCAGACGGCACCATCAAGTGGCTGTTTGATGTTGGCAATGGTGATGCCGTGGAAACCGTCTTCATTCCGGAAGACGATCGCGGCACCTTGTGCATCTCTTCACAAGCTGGTTGTGCGGTTGGGTGCCGCTTTTGCTCGACCGGTCACCAGGGATTCAGCCGCAATCTCACGACCGGAGAAATCGTTGCGCAGCTGTGGTTCGCCGAGCACTATCTGCGAAAATTTTTGAAGAAAAGGCCGGGTCCTTCCCTGCGTGTTATCTCCAATGTGGTGATGATGGGCATGGGCGAACCCCTGCAAAATTATTCGGCCCTCGTGCCGGCGCTGCGGGTCATGCTCGACGACCATGCCTATGGCCTCTCACGCAGGCGGGTCACGGTGTCCACTTCGGGCGTGGTGCCCATGATCGACCGGCTGGCGCTGGATTGCCCGGTTGCCTTGGCAGTATCTTTGCACGCCCCGAATGACGTCTTGCGCAGCGACCTTGTGCCGCTCAACAAAAAATACCCGATCAGCGAGTTGCTCGACGCCTGCAATCGGTATCTGGCGCATGCGCCGCGCGATTTCATCACCTTCGAATATTGCATGCTTGACGGCGTCAACGACCAGCCTGGCCATGCGCGTGAATTGGTGGACCTGGTCAGACAGCACGCCAACAGTGCTGCCAATGTGCACGCCAAAGGTGGCGTCTGGGGAAAATTCAACCTGATACCGTTCAACCCGTTTCCCGCCTCCGGCCTGCTGCGCTCCAAGCCTGCGGCGGTCACCGCGTTTGCGAAAATTCTCAACGATGCGGGAATTGTCACGACGGTTCGCAAAACACGCGGTGACGACATTGACGCCGCCTGCGGCCAACTAGCCGGTGATGTCAACGACAGAACCGGTGTCGACGAACGTATGGCGCGCCAGCGAAGAACCGCCACCAAGCCACTGAAGTTTGTGCCAAGAATCGCGCAGGAGCATTGAGTCCATGACCCTTGTCGTCACAGACGCAATACAAAACGCAAACCGGATGCTGCCCGGCGTGGCCAGGCTGGCGATATTGCTTGCTGCACTCACGCTGGCGGGTTGCGCCGTCAACCCGGACGGACGCCCAGCCACCTCAACTGCAGACATCGTTACCGATTCAGACGAACCTGAAACCCGCAAACGTGCGCGTTTGCGCCTGGAGCTGGCGTTGGGATATTTCGAGCAAGGGCAAACAACGGTTGCGCTGGACGAGTTGAAACAGGCGTTGGTGGCGGATCCCAATTTCCCGGAGGCACATAATTTGCGTGGCCTGGTTTACATGCGACTCAACGAGGCGCAACTGGCCGAAGAGAGTTTCAAGCGGGCGCTGGTTCTATCGCCGCGCGACGCCAACGTGATGCACAACTACGGCTGGCTCCTGTGTCAGCAAGCGCGGTATCCGCAGTCGCAGGCGATGTTTTCGCAAGCCCTGACCATGCCGGTTTACACCGGTCGGGCCAAATCCTTAATGGCACAGGGTTTGTGCCAAATCAGTGCCGGATTGTTGCCCGAAGCCGAACAGAGCCTGTTGCGCTCCTATGAACTTGATCCTGGCAATCCCATTACGGGATATAACCTGGGCAATTTATTCTTCAAGCAAGGCAATTTCAGCCGTTCCCAGTTCTACATCCGACGCATCAACAACAGCGAACTGGCAAACGCCGAGTCACTCTGGCTGGGTATAAAGATTGAACGCCGGATGGACAACCGGGACGCCATGCAGCAGTTGGGTTCCCAGTTGAAGAAGCGTTATTCCCAGGCCAAGGAAACCCAGTCTTATGAGCGCAACGCCTTTGACGAATGAATTTGCAGTGACGTCACCCGGCGTCACAGCGGGCGCCTTGCTGCGTCAGGCGCGCGAGGCCGCAGGTATCCATATCGGGGCCTTGGCGGTGTCGCTCAAAGTACCCGTCAAAAAAATTGAAGCCCTTGAGGCAGACCGGATAGACCTGCTGCCTGACGCCGTTTTCGCCCGTGCCTTGGCCTCAAGCATTTGCCGTACTTTGAAAGTTGATGCGGGCCCGATCCTGTCGAGCTTGCCACAGGGCGTGTTGCCGAGGTTGAAGACCGATGACAACAGCCTCAACACGGCCTACCAACCTTCCAATGTTGCCGCGTCAATGTCAATTGCCCAAAAATTGTCGAAGCCTTTTGTGCTGATTGGACTGGTGCTTGTCGCCGCCGCCGCCGTGCTCTTGGTAGCCCCCGGCCCTGATGCCTTTTCGCCCGCAAAAACGACCGAAATGCAGGTTGCACCGCTAGGCAGTTTGGCGCCTGGCGTAGACCAGGGGGCGCCAGGCGCCAGCGCGCCGGGCGACGTTGGAGCCCGGCAAGGGCAGGCGGCCGAAGCGGGGGTACCCGAAAAACAGGAAGTGGGTGCGGTCAATGCTTCCACGACGGAAGCGAAAAGCACGGTTTCAGGGACGATGGCGCAGCCGGCGCTGCAAGATGGCATTCTTGTCTTTGTCGCCAAAGGGGTTTCCTGGGTGGAGGTGGTCGATTCGGCAGGTGTCGTGCAACTGCGCAAAACTTTGGCTGCCGGGGAGACCGCATTTGCTTCGGGACAACTCCCCTTGAAAGTCGTTGTGGGGCGGGTGGACTCGATCAATGCCAAAGTGCGCGGCAAGGACTTTGATTTGGGTGCAGTTTCCCGCGACAACGTCGCCCGATTTGAGGTCAGGTAGTGGACACCAGCGCAGTTTCCTTGAATCCCATTGCTTCCGCTTTTCCGAAGGCGCGGCGATCGCGTCAGGCGCAAGTGGCTTGGGGTGCCAGGGTGGTCACCGTTGGTGGCGACGCGCCGGTGAGGGTGCAGTCCATGACCAACACCGACACGGCGGACGCCATTGGTACGGCCATTCAAGTCAAGGAACTGGCGCTGGCGGGCTCCGAGTTGGTGCGCATCACAGTCAACACACCTGAAGCGGCAGCGGCTGTGGTGCATGTGCGTGAGCAGCTGGACCGCATGGGCGTTGACGTACCGCTGATCGGAGACTTTCATTACAACGGGCACCGGTTATTGACCGATTTTCCAGACTGCGCGCAGGCTTTGTCCAAATACCGCATCAACCCGGGCAATGTCGGCAAGGGTAACAAACGCGACCGCCAGTTCGGCCAGATGATCGAAGCTGCAATGCGTTGGAACAAACCTGTTCGCATTGGGGTGAACTGGGGAAGCCTGGACCAGGAGCTGCTGGCCCGCTTGATGGACGAAAACGCCAAACGCTCGCAGCCTTGGGACGCGAAGCCCGTGATGTACGAAGCCTTGATCACCTCGGCAATTGAATCTGCCCGCCTGGCAGAATCCATGGGCATGCCGGGAGATCAGGTGATTTTGTCATGCAAGGTCAGCGGCGTGCAAGACTTGATTTCGGTTTACCGGGAACTTGCCAGGCGCTGTGATTACGCTCTGCATCTCGGGTTGACTGAGGCTGGCATGGGCTCAAAAGGCACGGTGGCCTCGGCCACGGCGCTCTCGATCCTGTTGCAAGAAGGCATTGGCGACACCATCCGTGTTTCGCTCACGCCCGCGCCGGGCGAGGCCCGCACCCAGGAGGTCGTCATTGCTTCGGAAATCTTGCAGTCGCTTGGCTTGCGCACTTTTGTGCCAAGCGTGACAGCTTGCCCCGGATGTGGTCGCACCACCAGCACCACTTTCCAGGAATTGACCAAACAGATTGACGATTTCCTGAGGAAACAGATGCCTGTTTGGCGTGACAAATATCCTGGCGTCGAGAATCTCAAAGTGGCGGTGATGGGCTGCATCGTCAACGGCCCTGGTGAAAGCAAACACGCCGACATCGGCATCAGCCTGCCGGGCACAGGCGAGGCGCCGGCTGCGCCGGTGTTTATTGACGGCGAAAAGCGTATGACGTTGCGGGGCAATGCCATCGCCGCTGACTTTCAGCGGGTCGTTGAAAGCTACATTGAAAAACGTTTCGGCCAGACTGTCGCCGATGCCGCCTGATCTTCCGATGACAGACCCGAAACTTGCCGCCCAGGTCGAAAAAGCAATGCCTGGCAAAGTTGCTGTTGCAGCCAAGTCCCAAAAGATCAACGCCGTCAAAGGCATGAATGACATCTTTCCGGCGTCGGTGCCGCGCACCGAAAAACTTCCGGACTCGGCCGTATGGCAATGGTTCGAGACCGCGGTACGCAAGGTGCTCGACCGTTATGGCTATCAGAACGTGCTCACTCCCATCGTGGAGCCAACTGCGTTGTTTGTGCGCGGCTTGGGTGAGGTGACCGATATCGTCGAGAAGGAAATGTATTCCTTCGTCGACTCGATGAATGGCGACAAACTGACGCTGCGACCCGAAGCCACTGCCGGCATTGTGCGCGCATTGATCGAACACAACGCGCTGTACAACGGGCCGTTGCGAATCTGGACGATGGGTCCAATGTTCCGGCACGAGCGACCGCAGAAAGGTCGCTACCGGCAATTCCACCAGCTCGACGTTGAGGCACTTGGCTTCGCGGGGCCGGATGTCGATGCCGAAATGATCTTAATCACCGGCGCCCTGTTGCGTGAATTGGGGCTGGAGGTTGGCAGCCACGTCCGGTTGGAGCTCAACAGCCTTGGGCAGCCCGACGAGCGCCGTGCCCACCGTGAGGCGCTGGTGCGCTATTTCGAGCAGGACCTGGACCAGCTCGATGCTGATTCACAGCGTCGCCTGCAAAGCAATCCCTTGCGCATTCTTGACAGCAAGAACGCCACGATGCAGGCGCTGATCGAAAGCGCACCGCAACTGATCGATTTCCTTGGTGCAGCCTCGCTTGCGCATTTGGATTCGGTGCGTGCGGTGCTTGACGTGGCAGGCCTCGCGTATCGCATAAACCCGCGCCTTGTGCGCGGAATGGACTATTACAACCTGACGGTATTCGAGTGGGTTACCGACCATTTGGGTTCACAGAGCACCGTGTGTGGCGGTGGCCGCTACGATGGTTTGATCGAACAGCTGGGTGGCAAGCCGACGCCCGCCGTCGGCTTCGGTCTGGGCATTGAACGCCTGCTGCTGCTGATTCAGGAGCTTGCCCTGCCCGTGCCTGGCAAAGCGCCCGATGCCTACGCCATCGTGCCGCCAGACGCGCCACTGCCAAAGATTATGGCCGCGATTGAAGCATTGCGCGCCGGCGGCGTTTGCGTGCTGCAGCACGCCGCTGGGTTAGAGGGCAGGAGCAGCATGAAGTCCCAATTCAAGAAGGCCGATACCAGCGGGGCGCAGTTTGCGCTGGTGTTTGGCCCGGATGAAATCGCGCAGAACAGCGTCGCCATCAAATCGCTGCGGGATCGGGCGGATGGCCATGGTTCGCAGATTCTGCGGTCGCTGGACGACATCGGCGCCTGGGCCAGCACCCTACAATCCCACGGTTAACTGACACAATTCATGGCAAATCAACTCGATCTCGAAGAACAGGAACAGCTCGACCAGCTGAAAGCCTTCTGGAAGCAATACGGCAACCTGATTACCTGGGCGCTCATCGCAGTGCTAGGCGCATTTGCGGGCTGGAACCTCTATCAGCGTTGGCAAACCAGCCAGGCCACGCAAGCATCGTCGCTGTTTGACGAACTCGATCGGGTGGCCAAGAGCGGCGATGTTGGCAAGATCGACCGGGTTTTTGCCGATATCAAAGACAAATTTCCTTCAACCACCTACGCGCAACAAGGCGCTTTGCTGGCGGCAAAAGCCTATTTTGAAGCGGGCAAATCCGCGCAGAGCAAATCTGCGTTGGCGTGGGTCGTGGAAAACTCTTCCGATGACGGGTACAAGGCCATCGGCAAACTGAGGCTTGCCGCGGTGTTGATGGACGACAAGGCTTTTGACGACGCGTTGAAACAGCTCGAAGGGTCATTTCCACCTGAATTTTTAGCCCTCGTGGCTGACCGCAGAGGTGACGTCTTCATGTTGCAGGGCAAGAAGGCCGAAGCGCGGGGCGAATATGAAAAGGCTTACAAGTCATTTGACGAACGTGCAGAATATAAACGGCTGGTCGAGGTCAAACTCAATGCCCTGGGTGTCGATCCGAAGGTGATCGTTTCAGCCGTACCTGCGGACTTGAAGAAATGATAAACGGCAGCGTCTTCTCGGGTTGGAAGGCTCGATGGATTCGTGCCGTGGCTTGCGCTTGCGCGGCTGCGCTGGTGGCTGCTTGCGGGAGTTCGGTCGAAGTGCCAAAACCCGCCGAGCTGGGTCCCAACACAGCACTGATCGGCGTTCGCCTGGCCTGGTCGGCCAAAATTGGCGAAGTGAAGTTTCCGTTGGCAGTCAAAACCAATGCCACAACGATTGCACTGGCCAGTTCAGACGGCGTGGTTGTCACGCTCGATGCCCGCACG
Organism: Rhodoferax sp.; assembly: GCA_031410295.1. Lineage (GTDB taxonomy): Bacteria > Pseudomonadota > Gammaproteobacteria > Burkholderiales > Burkholderiaceae_C > JANYCG01. The sequence goes on along the minus strand of JANNYX010000098.1, from coordinate 1,160 downwards.
GGTGCGGACGTCTGGCGCACTTCCCTGGGCACATCCCTGTCAGCGGGTGCGGGAAGTGATGGACGTTATTCGGCTGTGGTCACGCAGGCCAATGAACTGGTCACGCTGGATGCGGGACGCGAAATCTGGCGGCAAAAACTGTCTGCCTTGAGTTTTACGGCGCCGCTGGTTGCTGGCGCCCGTGTGTTTGTTCTCGGCGCAGACCGTTCGGTTTCAGCGTTTGATGCCGGCTCGGGTCGCAAACTTTGGTCGCAGGCGCGCCCTGGTGAGCCCTTGGTTCTGCGCCAAGCTGGCGTCTTGCTGGCGGTGGGCGACACACTGGTTGTGGGCCTTTCAGGCCGGTTGGTCGGTATGAACCCGCAGAACGGCAGCAGCCGCTGGGAAGTACCGCTGGCGGTCCCGCGTGGCGCCAATGATGTGGAGCGGTTGGTCGATATCGTGGCGCAGGTCAGCCGCATCGGTGATAGTGTCTGCGCACGTGCCTACCAATCGATGGTTGGTTGTGTCGATGCCGCGCGCGGCACACTGGTCTGGAACAAACCGGCGGTGGGTGCACAAGGACTGCACGGCGATGACCAGCTCATTTACGGCACTGAAAATGATGGCAAAGTCGTTGCATGGCGCCGTAGCGACGGTGAGCGGGCCTGGGATTCCGAGCGTCTTAAACTGCGCGGTCTGACGGCGCCTTTGGTGGTTGGACGATCCATTGCGATCGGCGACAGCACGGGCTTGGTGCACCTTCTTTCGCGCACGGACGGATCACCATTGAACCGCCTCGCCACTGACGGCACGGCGATTGCCGCGGCGCCAGTACTGGTGGGGGACACTCTGGTTGTGGTCACACGCAGTGGCGGCGTGTTCGGCTTCCGACCTGAATAACCTCTTCAGGCCCGCGCCAAGACCGCCATGAAACCTGTCCTGGCCCTGGTGGGCCGACCCAATGTCGGCAAATCCACGTTGTTCAACCGGCTGACCAAGACCCGTGACGCCATCGTCGCCGATTTCGCCGGCCTGACCCGTGACCGGCATTACGGCAACGGCCAGCATGGCAAACAGGAATTCATTGTTGTTGACACCGGCGGATTCGAACCAGACGCAATCAGTGGCATCTACAAGGAAATGGCCAAACAAACCCGCAGGTAATTGGCGATGTCGTGATC
>JANNYX010000097.1:0-6819 GCA_031410295.1 Rhodoferax sp. | reverse complement strand
TGGCCCCGACAGCGCAGGCTCCTTAGCCTGAACCCACCCCATTTGAGGGCCTTGGGCGACAAAAACCGGCGCTTGGCCGCATGAAATCACGATAAATTTGCGTTTTGCGCCAGAAGGCGCATAATGGGAGGGTATTGCCGGTAGTCTGACAGGGTTGGACGGCATACAAGTTTGCGGTGTATGACAGTTTCCCGTCTGCTTTCAGTCTTTCCTGGTTTGTTGCCGGTTGGTTGATCGTCGGTCTTTATTGACCTGATATTGGCTTGATAGTGGCTTGATTGTGGTTATTGGACTCCATCGCGTTTTTGAGTCATTTTGAGGAGTCCCTTGATGGGCAACAAACTTTACGTGGGCAACCTGCCTTATTCTTTCCGTGACGACGACCTGCAGCAAGCTTTTGCAGCACACGGTGCCGTTTCCAGCGCCAAAGTCATGATGGAGCGCGACACCGGTCGCTCCAAAGGCTTCGGCTTTGTCGAAATGGGCAGCGATGCTGAAGCGCAAGCGGCAATCAGCGCCATGAATGGCCAACAGTACGGCGGGCGCGGCCTGGTCGTCAACGAGGCTCGCCCGATGGAGCCACGTCCTCCCCGTAGCGGCGGCTTTGGCGGCGGCGCAGGCGGGGGCGGTGGTGGTTACGGCGGCGGCGGCGGTGGTGGCAGCCGTAGCGGCGGCGGCGGCGGTGGTGGTTACGGCGGCGGCGGTGCCGGTGGCGGCCGCAGTGGCGGTGGCGGCTACGGTGGCGGCGGTGGAGGTGGCCGCAGCAGCTATTGATCAGTCTTGCTGAACTGTCTTTAGTGACAAAAAAAGGGACCTTAGGTCCCTTTTTTGTTGCCGGTGTCGGCCTTGCGTAAACTTATGCGGGCCGTCGCGGTTTTCTGGCACGGCCGGCAAACGCGCGGTCAAAGGCCCAATTGGGCAACATGCGCAAGGCTTTGGCCACCAGCCCCATCTGCCAGGGAATCACGCGGTAGCTGACCTGGGCTTCGATGGCGGCAAATGCGCGCTGGGCAAACTCACTTGGCTGCAACATAAACGGCATTGAGAACTGGTTGTCCCGTGTCAGCGGCGTGGCAACGTAGCCGGGGCAAATCGTCACCACTTTGACGCCACTGGCGCGCAACTCAAGCCGCAGGCACTCCAGATAGTTGAGCATCGCCGCCTTACTCGGGCAATTGGCGCCGTGTCCGGCAAATCCGCGTACGCCGTTGACGCTACCAAGGCCAACCAAGGTGCCCGATCCGCGCGCCCGCATTGGCGCAATGAAGGGGTGAAAAGTAGCCGCCGTGCCCAGGTTATTGGTGGCAAAAGTCTGTGCCATCACCTTCAGGTCGCCACGCTGGGCGGTATCGACACCCACACTTATGCCAGCACAAGCCAACACCACGTCAGGCACACCTTGTTGTGCGATACAGGCTTGTCCTGCACCGACGATATTGTCGAGTTGCGATACATCGGCGCAATAGGTTTGGTAAGTTTCCTTGCCCAGGCCAAGTGATCGCGCCCCATTGCGTATTTCTTCAGTGCGTCGACCCACCAGGGCCAGCCGGAATCCGGCCTGGTGGTAGCGCCAGGCCAAGGCCTGTCCGAGGCCGCTGGACGCGCCGGTGATGAAAGCCAGCCTCTGCAGGGACGGCTTCATTTGCGCTGATTCGGAACCAAAATGCCGCGCACCCGCCCACGCAACTCGACCACCTGCGTGATATTGTCAAATTCCAGGCTGTCGGCGACAAACCTGTCGGTGCCGCGGATCAAGGTAACCGGCTGGTTTGACCTGACCTGCTCGGTTTTCAGGAATGCATGCAGGAACTCTCCCCGAAATTCCATACGCGGCGCGTCGGGCTTGTCGCTGCCGGCTTCGCGGACCACCAATGCATTGCCAATCAGCTTGACTTCCGAACCGTCGGCGTTGGTGATCGCTCGGTTGGAGGTAGCCACCGTCAGCTGGCCTTGGTCGTTGAACGTGCGGATGCGAACGACGTCGATTTCCAACAAGTCGGTGTCCGGATAATGCTTCGCTTCGACGCCGGTGACTTCGCTTTTCAGGTTCCCGGACACATCAAACGCGCGCACGCTGAATTTTTTCATAAAGTAGTCCGGCTCGTGGGTCGGCGCACGCGGCGCCTCGGGCGGCGCGAATTGGGGCGTGCTGCGCACCAGCCAATAGGTGCTCAAAGCCAACACACCCATGAGCACTACGGGCAAATACAGCGACAGGCGATCCCAGCCGACGCGCCACAGGCTGGTCACCGCATGTACTCCTGCAACAGGCGATCGTAGTGACCGCTGGCCACCAACAACAAATCGCAAAATTCCCGCGCGGCGCCAAATCCCCCGGCTTGCGTGGTGACGTGGTGGGCGACCGCCTTGACTTGCGCGTGTGCATTGGCGGGTGCGCAGGCGAAGGCGCACCGAGTCATCACGGCGAGATCAGGCCAGTCGTCGCCCATGCCGGCTGCCTGTTGCCATGTCAGGTCCAGCATCGCCAAGACAGCTTCGGCCGCCGGCTGCTTGTCTTCCGTGCCGTAATAGGCATGCCGAATTCCCAGCGCTTCGATACGCGCCCGCAGGGGTTTTGAATCGCGTCCGGTAATCACTGCCGGAGTGACGCCGGCTTGCTGCAACAATTTAATCCCTTGACCATCCAGGGTATTAAAGCGCTTGAGGGTCTCCCCGCTTTCAGAAAAATACAGACCACCATCGGTCAATACGCCGTCAACGTCGAAAAATGCAAGCTTGATGCCTTGTGCTCGAAGCAACAACTCTGGGGAAAACTTTTCGCTGAGCGCCATTGTCAAATCACCTTGGCGCGCAACAAATCATTGCTGTTGAGCGCGCCGCACAATCGCCCCTTTGTATCGACAACCAATACACTGGTGATTCGGTTTTGTTCCATCAAGGCAGCGGCTTCAACCGCCAAGGCCTGTGCTGAAATGGTCTTGGGGCTGGCATGCATGACTTCGCTTGCGCAAATTGTCCGGACGTCAGCGCCCTGTTCAATGAGGCGGCGCAGATCACCGTCGGTAAAAATTCCCAATACCCGTCGATCTGGATCGACAATCGCCGTGGCACCCAGGCCCTTTGAACTCATCTCGCGCATCAATTCACCGAAGCCCGCGTGCGGTGGCACTGCAGGCGCCGCGTCGCCCGAGCGCATAACATCACCAACAAGGGTGAGCAATTTGCGCCCAAGTGCACCCCCGGGATGTGAGCGCGCAAAATCCTCGGCTTTGAACCCTCTTGCGTCCAGCAAGGCCACGGCAAGCGCGTCGCCCAGGGCCAGTTGCGCGGTAGTACTGGCGGTGGGTGCAAGGTTGAGCGGGCAGGCTTCTTTGTCAACCGCGCAGTCAAGCGTGATGTCAGCGTATTTGCCCAGTGACGAATGAACGTTCCCGGTCATGGCGACCAGTGGAACGCCCAAGCGTTTGAGGAGCGGCAGTAGGACCACCAGTTCTTCCGACTCGCCGCTGTTGGATATCGCCAGTACCAGGTCCGCCGGTTTGATCATGCCCAGGTCCCCATGGCTGGCCTCAGCCGGATGCACAAACATGGCAGGAGTCCCGGTTGACGCCAACGTGGCGGCGGTCTTGCGACCGATATGGCCGCTTTTGCCCATACCCATCACAACTACCCGACCGCGCACTCGCAACATCAAGGCCACGGCTTTGCCAAACCCAGCATCCAGTCGGCGCTTAAGCCCGGTTACCGCAGCCGCCTCAATGTCAAAAGTCTCTCGCGCAAGCCGAATCGCCCGTGCGGCCAAATCGTCGGCTGTCGGTTGGTGAATCGCATTCATGGTCACATTTTATAGACGCAGCGCAGGGTTGCCCTGATTTTCCCAGCTAGTATGCAGCCATGAGTGCGTTGGAATTGACGTTGATGTACCTGCTTGCCGCCGTGATTGGCGTCGTAGCGTGCCGCTCGCTGAAATTGCCACCGATGTTGGGATATCTGGTCGTCGGCGTTGTGATTGGTCCGAACGCATTAGCGTTGGCAGAAAACTCGGAGCGGGTGCGGTATCTGGGTGAGTTTGGTGTGGTCTTCCTGATGTTCGTGATCGGATTGGAGTTCAACCTTGCCAAGCTGCGGGCCATGCGCCAGCACGTATTTGGGCTGGGATTTTTCCAGGTGGTGCTGACCATCCTGGCCGCCACCGCAGCTTCGTTGGCCCTGGCATTGGTGGCGCCGACATGGTGGGCGATGAAATGGCAAACCGCGTTGGCACTCTCCAGTGCTTTGGCAATGAGCAGCACGGCCATCGTCATCAAGCTGATGTCTGAGCGCCTGGAGATGGAGTCCGAACACGGGAAACGGGTAATGGGCATTTTGCTGTTCCAGGACCTGGCTGTGGTTCCGTTGTTGGTGCTGATTCCTGCTTTGGCTGCCAGCGCCGAAAACCTTCTTGAGGCACTTGCTTTTGCGGCACTCAAGGCTGTCATCTTGATCAGCGTATTGCTGGTTGGGGGTCAACGCATCATGCGCTGGTGGCTGACGCTGGTCGCGCGGCGCAAGAGCGAGGAGTTGTTTGTGCTGAATTTGCTGCTGGTCACACTCGGTCTGGCCTGGCTGACCCAACTCGCAGGTCTAAGCCTTGCGCTGGGGGCATTTATTGCAGGCATGCTAATTTCCGAGACTGAATTCAAGCATCAGGTGGAGACCGATATCCGCCCGTTTCACGACGTATTGTTGGGCCTATTTTTTATAAGTATCGGCATGATGCTGGACTGGAGACTGGTCTATGACCGGTGGCCGCTGGTGCTTCTGCTGATAACCTTGCCGGTCCTCTTCAAGCTCGCTTTGGTGGCCTTGATTGCTCGGTCGCTTGGTGCGTCAAACGGAGTAGCGCTGCGTACTGGCCTTTATTTGGCACAGGCTGGCGAATTCGGTTTTGTCCTGATCACCTTGGCGAGCGCTAATCAGCTGGTGGCGCCGCAGCTATTCAACCCCATTTTGGCCAGTATGGTGCTGTCGATGATTGCAACGCCTTTTATCATCATGCACAGCAACTGGCTGGTACTGAGGCTGGTTAGCAACGAATGGATGATGCAGTCATTGCAGATGACGGCCATTGCCCGCAAATCTATGAATGTCGACAAACACGTAATTATTTGCGGTTATGGCCGCTGCGGGCAAAATCTTGCCCGTCTTCTCGACGGCGAGGGAATTCCCTACATGGCGCTGGATCTGGATCCAGACCGCGTACGCCAGGCCGCCGCTGCCGGAGACTCTGTTGTTTTCGGCGATGCGGCTCGGCTACAAGCGCTGATGGCGGCCGGCCTGGCGCGGGCTAGCGCCGTGGTTGTCACCTATCTGGACACGGCGGGCGCCATTAAAGTGCTTTCCAATATCCAGGGGCATGCACCCAAAGTGCCCGTGATTGTGCGAACACAGGATGATCACAATCTTGAGGTTTTACGGCACGCCGGCGCCACGGAGGTCGTGCCTGAGGCCATTGAAGGCTCGTTGATGTTGGCGAGCCACGCACTGGCGCTGGTTGGGGTTCCGATGCGACGCGTGATCCGTGTCGTACAGGATCAAAGGGATGCCCGATACAGCCTACTTCGCGGATTCTTCCACGGAGCCGATGATGACTCTGTGGGCGAACTTCAGCACGAACGGCTAGCGACTGTTGGTTTACCTCATGGCGCCTTGGCATCCGGAAAATCGATCGCCGCCTTCGCACTGCACAGCCTGGGTGTGCGGGTAGTGAGTCTACGACGCGCAGACGGTAAAACGCGCTCGCCTGCCGATGATGTCTTGTTGAACGGCGGCGATACGTTAGTGCTATCTGGCAAGGCTGAGGCGTTGGCAGTAGCGGAGCAGAAACTACTGCTCGGCTGCCCTTAAACGCGCAACGCAATTCGTACATGCAATCATGCAGAACCTCAGCGTCAACCAATACTTGCGAAACAACATACGAACGGTACCTGATTGACCGGCGCCGCGCGTAAGGTTTCGCGACATCACTCCTTTATTGCAGGATGCAGAGGTTTTAAGGATTCTGATCGACGCTTTTGTTCACAGATACTGGATGCTGACGTGCGGCCAGATGTTGTCGCCGGACTGGACGCTTGAGGCTTCATACTGGGGCGGTGTTGGCATATGAACTCAACATCGGTTTTGTTCGTATTCGCAAGAAAAGCAAGAGTCCATTCACCACAGTCGAGGAAACCTACGAACTTGAATATGGCAGTGCGACCGTTGAGCGGCACACAGACGCAGTCAAGCCCGGCGACCGGGTGTTGCTGATTGATGACTTGATTGCCACTGGGGGAACCATGATGGCGGGGAAAAAATAGCTGGAAAAGCTTAGCGCGGTGGTTACCGAGGGCGCGGTGATCGTGGATTTGGCAGATTTGGGCGGATCAAGACGGTTGCGGGAAAGCGGCCTTGCGATATTCACGCTGGTCGATTTAGATGGCCATTGACGACCTAAGTTTCAACGCGACGCCCCCCAGATCGGCTGCGCGCTCAGTTCAAGTCACCATACTGTGTTGGACCTAGCGGAGAAAAGCGACCGTCGGAATCGTGCCTTTCAGCGGGGAGCGGCAACGGATAAGGTGACTTCATACGATATCCAGCCTGCTGGATTTCACCTGATGCAAACAGCGGCGATCCTTTTCCTTGAGCAGAGAAAGCATTCTTAAAGGCCAACACTTCCTCTGCCCCAATTGGACTGACGTCGTGAATTGGCTTAATGAACGGCGGTTGGGCTCGCGCCAGACCTTTCCCGCTTTGAACCGTTCGATTCGACAAGTCGGCTGGCACAACATGGCTTAGGCGCCAATAGACAGAGGACACCACAATCTCAAAACGGCC
>JANNYX010000096.1:0-5358 GCA_031410295.1 Rhodoferax sp. | reverse complement strand
CACCGCCGCCGCGCGGGTTGTTGGGCATCAACACCACATAACGGCCAGCCAGCGAGACGAAGGTTGTCAACGCTGCGCCTTTGTTGCCGCGCTCCTCTTTTTCCACCTGAACCAGCATTTCCTGGCCTTCGCGGATGACGTCCTGGATGCGCGCCTGGCTGACGGCCACACCCTGCGCAAAATATTGCCAGGAGATTTCCTTGAACGGCAAGAAACCGTGGCGGTCTTCGCCGTAGTCAACAAAACAGGCTTCCAGCGAGGGCTCAACCCGCGTTACCACCGCCTTGTAGATGTTGCCCTTGCGCTGCTCGCGCCCTTCGATTTCAATTTCGTAGTCGAGCAGTTTTTGCCCGTCAACAATGGCCAGACGGCGCTCTTCGGCCTGCGTGGCGTTGATCAGCATGCGTTTCATGCGGTTCTCCTTCTTCGTTCATCGCGGTCTTGCCTTCTGACAAAACCAAACGGCTCGTAACGAGCCAAAGATGCCGAACTGACGCTCTGAACTTTGGAGGAAAAGCCGATAAACCGCAGCTCAGGCCCAAAGGGGCCGAAGTTGTGGCGTAGGCGCGCGGAGGGCAGCGAAGAGGTGCAGCTGTGTAGTTGCTATTGAAATAATAGCTAACTTTGCCCGCATTACGACGGCTAAAGTTAAAAAATACTGATTGACGCCAGAAAGCAGGGCGAAAACGCCCCACCGGCACAGTTGAATCAGTTGGTTCACCACAAACATCTCGCTTCGATCCGTTCACAGACGTGATGTCTGCAAACTTTGTATTCCGTTTCAATAGTTCAATGCGTCGGTGTGACCGATGGACCTTCGCGCCACCCTGGACATTTGGCCCGGGGTTTGCGAGAAAATCGACCAGGGGCATCGACTTTTGCCAACGCCACTGCAAGTGTGAAGGTGGACTAAACTTGTTCCACGATTCAAGGCCACCCAAACTTTGTCGTTTCTTGGGCCAACCTGCAATCAAATCAATCACTTACAGCAAAACGCTAGTGCAACACATTATAGAGGCCAAACACCCTGCTGAAGGTGGGGCTGCGCGCGCCACGGCCTCGCTGCTGCAAGTGGACGAAAACTCCGCCGGCCAGCGCCTGGACAACTTTCTCTTGCGCGAGCTTAAAGGTGTGCCCAAGTCGCATGTGTACCGGATCATCCGCAGTGGCGAGGTGCGCGTGAACAAAGGGCGGGCCCAGGCTGAAACGCGGGTCGAAACAGGCGACATGGTTCGCCTTCCACCGGTGCGTGTTTCCGCAAAAATGGCGGAAAAAGCCGATGAACTCGCGCAGGGCGCAGCGCCGGCACGGGAATTCCCGATTTTGTTCGAAGACGAGCATCTGATTGCGCTGGACAAACCAGCCGGTGTCGCGGTGCATGGCGGCAGCGGTGTGAGTTTTGGTGTGATCGAACAATTGCGCCGCGCCCGCCCACAGGCCAAATTCCTCGAACTCGTTCACCGTCTGGACAGAGACACCTCCGGCATTTTGCTGGTGGCCAAAAAGCGCTCGGCGTTGACGAAACTGCAGGACCAGTTTCGCGAACGGGAAACCGGCAAGACTTACCTGGCGCTGGTCGTCGGCAAATGGCCCGCCAACAAAAAGGTGCTCGACAAACCTTTGGTCAAATATCTGCTGCCTGGCAGGAACGGCCCAGACGGTTTGATCGAGGGTGAGCGCCGTGTCAAAGTCACTTCCAAAGACGACCCCGAGGGCATGAAATCTTTGACCCTGGTGAAAGTGGCCCAGCGCGTGGAAATCCATGGCGGCGAATTCACCCTGCTCGAAGTCACCCTCAAAACCGGCCGTACCCACCAGATCCGCGTGCACTTGGCCAGCGAAGGTTTTCCGATTGCCGGGGACGATAAATACGGCGAGTATGAGTTGAACAAAACCCTGCAGAAACAGGGGTTGAAACGCATGTACCTGCATGCCTGGCGGTTGCAGATTGAGCACCCGGCCACCGCGCAAACAATGGTGTTCGTAGCGGCATTGCCTCAGGCCCTGGCCGCTTGCTGCCCGTCGATTTCCTCCTGACTCGCGTCTCCTTACTGGGGTTAACACGGGTGGTTTTTATCCCCCAAATGGGGGATGTGCGCAAACCAGCAAACTGTTGCCGTGTTCACGTTCTGTTGCGTCTCTTCGGTTGCACACGGTCGGAGTTGGGATTCGGCAGAGCATATATCCAACTTTTCAAATTCACAAATAAGGAATGCCATGAAAAACCGAATGTTCTCGATATCTGCCGTGGCAGCGGCAGCGCTGGTAACTGCTTGCGGGGGGGGTGGAGGGGGTAACACGGTCGCGGCGCCGGCTATAGCGCCTTCAACCGAGATTGCTGCTGACGCGGTCAAGACGTTTTTCGCCAAATACGACGCGTCTTAGGCGACAGCAATTCCGACGACCGGGGCAGGTGCGCTGGTACTGAACGATGGCTGCTCATTGAACAATGGCTTCAGCAAGGCCTTGGCCATTGCGGACTACGACGCCGATCCCCTGCGTGTGGCCTCCCGGCAATTTGACATCGGCTCTACCCGCAGCAATATCACCGTGCTGGCAGATCGCTCATCCACCAACGCTGATGGCACCAAACGCCGTGAATTGGATGTTGAATACGTCATCAATTACGGCGACGGCAGCAAAAATGAGCGCGCAACTCAAACCATCATTTCGGGCAGTTCTGCGGGTTCCACGATGGCTGACAAGTCAATCTGCTCAGTGGCAGAAAACAAGACGGACTGGCGCTTTTTTGGCAACCGGGAAATAGTGAACACCTTTACGACGGCGCAAAACGAACGCAAAGAGCGAGCGCTGCTGGCCACCGGCGTTGCGGTGGCGCCCCCCGTTGTTTATTCCAAATTCATCAATTTGGGCGTGCAGGACCCGGCGAACGTGGCGACTTATGCCACCTTGTCGGGGCCCGGAATCAAAATTGCGGGCGTGGACGCGACTTTGAAATTGGTCTCCGTACGTCTTCTGCGCGACGCGTCCGAATTTGTTGGCAAAAACGGGCACTTTGTTGACTGGCGGGACACTGAGTCGTTCAGAGTCTGTAGAACCGCAGGCGCAGCGGGCAATTACGCGACCGCTGAAACCGCAGACTGTGTGACAAACGGCGCCACGGCTGATCGTTGGGGTTTTGAGAATATGACCACTGCCTTGGCGGCAGACACGGGGTTTGATGCCCTGGGTGTGGTGGCGGGCGGCGACTACACCATCAAAATCTACAACGATGACGGATGGAAAACTGTCAATGGCCAGGCTGGCAAAACCCCGATTGCGACCTACACCCCGAGGTTGGAAAAGCTGCCATTCAGCGCGGTCACTTTGGCTGGCGCGGCACCGGCAAGCGATCTGTTTGCGAAAGTGCTTACCAATTCGATGACGGTACCGGACATTGCAACGGCAGTCAGAGGTCGAGGGGCGTTTTCGGTGAACTTGACATACAGCCAGCCCGCGGCCATGCCGGACGGCAGGAAATTGGCGCTGGGTAGCCTCTACACGTTCAAACAGGGCCGGCAGACGGTGGCTCAACCTAACTTCAACCCCGCCAGCCGTTCTTTTGACCCGACCTACCCAGCCACCAGCGCGACCTCGGCAACGGTGGCAGTGCCAGCAGCCAGCGCGAATTTGGGGCTGCCGACCTACGCCGAAGTGACTTTTAGCCACTTCAATCGAAATGGCAACAATGTGAGGAGTCTCTACACGTTCCAATAAAACGAGCGCCGCAAATTTGAAGGAGGGCCGCGCGCCCTCCTTTGCATTGGTCAGCATTATGTACAATGCCGCCATGCAAGCCATCACCTATTCCGAAGCCCGCAACAACCTGGCGACGCACCTGGACCGCGTGGTGAACGACTGCGACATCACCGTCATCACGCGCCAAAAGGCCGAAGCGGCGGTGCTGATGTCTTTGAGCGAGTACGAATCCTGGGTGGAGACTCTGCACCTTCTGCGCGGCAAAAACGCGGCCCGTTTGCTTAAATCTGTGGCCAACATCAATGCCCGGAAAAACATCAAAAAGCGCGATTTGATCGGCGAATTGACTGCCGAATGATCTCGTTTGAAGCGGCGGCCTGGGAAGACTATCTTTTTTGGCAGCAAAATGACAAACAGATTGTGCGCAAAGTCAATGCGCTGATTCGGGACATCCAGCGAGACCCATTTGTCGGCATTGGCAAGCCCGAGGGCTTAAAGCATGACCTCGCGGGATTCTGGTCGAGGCGCATTACGGATGAACATCGTATTGTCTACGCCGTGCGCGACGGTGAAATTTTGATCGCACAATGCCGCTACCACTATGAATGAACAATGGCGAATGAGTCTTGAACCGAGTCCCGCCCGATGAGCCAGCCACTGACCCAAAACCTTGCCAGAAACTTCGAGCTGATCGCCTTCGACTGGGACGGCACGTTGTTTGACTCCACCGCCACCATCACCAGCTGCATTCAGGAAGCGGTGCGTGACGTTGGCGGCACCGTGCCCAGCGACCACGAAGCGTCTTACGTAATTGGCATGGCGCTCATGCCGGCGCTGGCGCACGCCGCGCCGGATGTGCCGAAGGAAAAATACCCTGAGCTGGGCATGCGCTACCGGCACCACTATCTGGCGCGCCAGCACGACATCACGCTCTTTCACGGTGTGCTGGCGCTCTTGGCTGAGTTGAAATCGCTGAAACACACCTTGACGGTGGCCACCGGCAAGAGCCGCGCTGGACTGGACGAAGCCTTGCAGGCGGTGGACCTGCGCGGCGTTTTTCACGCCTCCCGCACCGCCGATGAAACCCGAGGCAAGCCTCATCCCCTGATGTTGAATGAGCTGATGGCCCAATTTGGCGCGACACCCGAACGCACCTTGATGATTGGCGACACCTCGCATGATTTGCAGATGGCGCTGAATGCCGGTTGCGCGGGTGTCGGCGTGAGTTATGGCGCGCACGCGCGCGACGCCTTTGACGGATTGAAGCCTCGGTTTGTGGCGCATTCGGTGCGTGAGTTGCACGACTGGCTGGTGCGCCATGGATAAGCACCCTGCCCAGGCCATGGCCGTTGGCCCCGCCACCACCACCGGCCCCGCCAACACCAGGGACGGACTGGTCGCGCTGTGCCACGCCAGCGAACTCAAAGACAGCGCCCTGGCAGTGCCGTTTGATGTCACCTACGCCGGCCAGACCTGCCGCGCCTTCGCCATCCGTTTTGAAGGTCGGGTGCACGCCTACCTGAACCGCTGCGCTCACGTGCCGATGGAAATGGACTACCAGCCGAACCGTTTTTTTGACAGCACTGGCGAATGGTTGATTTGTGCCACCCATGGCGCCATGTACAGCCCGCAAACCGGCCAGTGCCGCACCGGCCCCTG
>JANNYX010000095.1:0-10864 GCA_031410295.1 Rhodoferax sp. | reverse complement strand
TCTACGGCGAAACCAATCGGTGCAAATTTGTCCTGCAGGTCTTTGCTCTGGGCGGCCGCGTTGATCGCCTGGTTGAGCTTTGCAATGACCTCGGGGGATGTTCCTGCAGGCGCAAACATGGCGAAGTAGGCGATCAACTCGTAATCTTTGAGTCCCAGCGCTTCGTTCACTGTCGGCAACTCGGGAACTGCCGCCGAGCGATTGGTAGAGGTCACGGCCAAGCCGCGGATCTTGCCGCCCTTGACTTGAGGCAGCGTCACGGCAAAGTCGGCGCTGAACATCATCACTTGCCCACCGATCAGGTCGGTCATGGCCGCAGGGCCACTTTTGTAAGGAACGTTGGTCATCTGCACACCGGCCATGCTGGCCAGCATTTCAGAGGACACCAGTTGTGACGTGCTGGCGCTGGCGAATGTGACATGGCCAGCTTTGGTCTTGGCCAAGGCCACCAATTCGCGCAGGTTTTTCGCCGGGACGTCGTTGTTTACGGCAATAATCAGCGGCACCGACCCCAGGTAACCCAAAGGCGTGAAAGCCGTGTCCTGATCGTAGGGCAGCGTTTTCATCAGGCTCTTTAGCGCCGCATTGGTGCTGTTGGTGCCGATCAGGATCGTGTAACCGTCCGGCGCCGATTTAGCGACCGCGTCGGCACCCAGCATGCCGTTGACGCCGGCCTTGTTTTCCACCACGATGGTTTGGCCCAGGGTTTCGGCCATTTTTGCGGCGAAGGCGCGCCCAATCTGATCAGTGGCGCTGCCTGCGGCAAACGGTACGATGGCCTTGATGGGTTTATTGGGGTAGGGCTGCGCCGCCACGCAAACCGCCCACAGGCCAGCAGTAACAGCTAACGGAGTTTTGAACTTCACGGGAATTCCTTCCAACGGCACCAGGGAAGATTAGGCGGGCCCTGCGCGATCAGGATTTTTTGGCCTTGGCCGCCTCGACATCCTTGGCCAGCTCTTCGCCGCTACGGTAATGCGGCACGCGAAACACCAGACGTTTGGAGCGCTGGAAAAAGCTGTTGCTGCCTGAGACTTCTTCTTTCCAGTATTTTTCAGCCAGCGCCATGTTTTTTGGAATATCGATTTCAAACCCCTCTTTGGATCCGATACCGCCAAACATGTACAACTTGCCGTTGATCATGCGAAAGCTGTCGGCGTCGCCGCCCCAGGGGATGCTGTAAACGATGCCGTTGGCGCAATACCCGCCGTACTCGGGCAAGTATTTCTTGGGCTCCTTGTCAAACAGGGCCTTGTTCTCTGCGCTGGCAAAACGAAATACGACCCCTTCGTAAACGCTTTTGAACTGGCTGCGGCCTTGCGTGTATTTGCCTTGGGTGAAATAGGTCGTGACATCAGCTCCTTTGAGCATCACACGGCTGTCGTCTGCGTCGGCCACGGCATTCACCGGTCGCAGCGCGCCAGACGGATTTTGGGCGTCAATGGCAGCGCAACCGGCCAGCGAAACAACCAAAGTGGCAATCAATAATTTCAGTGTGTTCATGTTTTGGGTTCTCCAATAGGTGCGATCAATGGCTGCAGGGATTCGGTCAACATCGACATTGCTCCCGATTTTGCGCGAATGGTGTGCCGGGGTTTTTCTTCTGACTGGTTCTCTGAAAATGGTGTGGGCCAGCCCAGAAGCGCGCTCAACTGGCCAGCGCGACGCTGCAAATCCGCCCAGTCGCGCCCGCCCACGTGGGCGATGCCGTAACGGTAACTGCCAAGCCATTTGAAGTCGCGGTCAATGGCGCTTTGGCCCTTGGGGAAGGGCATCAACAACGAATCAGGGAAGTGCTGGCGTACTTTGGAAGTCTGATCGGGCCCGGGCATGCTGATTTTTTTTGCCGTGTTGAAACTTCGGTACACCAGGCTGGAAGCAACACTCGCCGACGGCGGTACGGTCATAGCGGTTTGTGGGTGTTGCCCGTTGGCCAGCGCCAGCGCGCAAGCGTGCAGATCAAAACCTCGCACGCGCAGGTAAAGATCTGAAAACTGCGACGCCATGCGCGGGTTGAATTCGATGATGGTGATTTTGTCGGTGGCCGCGTCATGGAAAAACTCCATGTTGAAAAGACCATGGTCAAAGCCGACTTCGCTGAGAAATTTCTGGGCGTACTGCAGCGCACGTTGTTGCACCGAATCGGGCAAGCGGCTTGGGAAATCCCACCGCATGAAGGCCTGGGTGCCGGGGTACATTACGGCGTCCACCACCCCAAGCATTTCGGCCTTGCCCTGCCAGACGAAGCCGTCCAGGTTGAATTGCGGCGCGTTGACAGATTCTTCGACCATCAACCGGTGGGCGCTGGTGTTGCCGGGCAAGCGTTTTTGGAACACCCGCTCGAAGGGCTCCACCAGGTGACGGATGATCCACAACTCCCATGCGCCGAAGCGCGTGTGCCGGTGCAGTTCCTCGCGCGACCTGACAACCTGCGCCAAAATGGAGAACGCGGCCTTGACGGGTTTGACGAATGCCGGGTAAGTCAGGCCGTGCGGGATCGCAGCGCCGTATTCAGCATCCAGCACCTGCGCGGGAATACTGGCTTCCGGGCAGACGCGGTTCAGCACCTGCCGTGCGTACAACTTGTGCTGGCAGGCAAGAACGGCATTGACGGAGGTGCCTGGCCAGCCCATACGCTCGGCCAGCAGCGCGGCCGTCAAGGCGCCAAATTGCTCCTGGCTGGACACTACGGCCTGCCAGCCAGAGCGTGCGGCGCGGCGCGCCAACTCGTCAACCATGCGTTCAATGTCAAAAAACACCAGCTTGGCGTTGCTCGGAAATGAGAACAGGTCAAAGCCCTCGTTGTCGGGTTGTTTGAGGCCCAGGGCAGCGGCGGCGCGGGCGAATCCGATCGCGTCAAAGTCGTAATTGAAAATTGCCAGGGTGGTGTTTTTTTTCATGGAAAGTTCAGGCATGCAACGCCGCAATTTTCGCCGCTGCTTGCAAGGTTGTTTTGTAACCCGCGGCAATCGCCCGTTCGCGAAATTCACGGGAGAGGTTGACCCAGTAACCAAATTCCGGATGCAGCGTCAAATCTGCGGCGCGGGCGTCAGGTTCAGTCAGCGTGCGTTTTCGCAGGTCGCTCACGCGGTAGCGATCAGCCCCGGCGGGCGCTTTGTCTTCGTGCGCCGAGGCGTCAATGGCCAGCACGCGCGTCGCGCCCAACTGGCGCGCGATGCGCACGGGAAGCGGTTGGTACATGTCTGGATCGACGTACTGTTCACCCCGAATTCTCACCGGTGTGAACTGGCCTTCAATGGCGCTGCTGGCTTGCACCGCCAGGCCGGTATCGCCGGCGTTGAAGCCAACCACCAGCGCATCCTTCCGGCGCGCCGCGACACACACCACGGGCGTGCGCAAGTCCTCCAGCATGGCGCCGCTGACTTCACGCCGCACCAGGTCGGCAATGGCCGACCCGCTGAGCCGCTCCGAACCGCCCACTGCCAGCCGGCCAAGCCCGGTCAGCTGCACCTCCAGCGACATTTGTTCGACTTCGCGCGCGCTGCGGCCAGCGGCGTAAACCACGGCCACCAATGCGCCGACCGAAGCACCCACCAGCAAGTCGGGTTTGCAGCCCATTTCTGCCAGCGCCTTGATCACACCCACATGCACAAAACCGCGCGGCCCGCCAGAACTGAAGACCCAGGCCACCCGCGGTTTGCGCGAAAGGGGAACGAACTTGGGCGCTTCGACGTCGGTGTGGTCGGCGTCGGGCGCCAGCGTGCACCCGGCCATAGACGCCGCGCCCAGGCCGCAAACGGCCGCCATTGCGGACAGCAGCCGCCGGCGTTCAGGCTCTGGCGAATGATCTTGGGATGGGGCTAGCGGCAAACCGGTTGTCTCAAAAAAATTGTTATGGGGCGATTTTCACAGCGCAGCTGTGCGAAATCCTGCAAAGATGTCCGAGCGGTATGGCAAGAAAAAGTTCCTGTAGCGCGGATTGTGCATGCGTGCATGGGTTGCGAAGGCGCCGCCGCGCAGCTCGCGGTGGTTGCCAAACCACGGTTGTGAATATTCACGGTAGGGGCCAGGGGTGAAGCCGGGGTAGGGCCGAAAAGCATTGGCCGTCCATTCCCAAACCGAGTGGCCCCAGTGAAAACCCGATAGCGTCAATGCGGCATGTTCCCATTCAGCGGCGCTGGGCAAACGGCGTTTGGCCCACAGGCAATAGGCCTCGGCTTCAAACGCGTTGACATGAATCACGGGTGTGTTGGCGACATCGGAGTCAAGCGGCAACCATTGGTCAAACCAGCGCAGTTGCCATTGGCCCGCGCCATGGCTTCGCCACGCTTTAGGATGGCCGACACCGGATTGAGCCCGCCATTTTCCCGCGTCACCGGGCCAGAAGTCGGCATGGTCGTACCCGCCGGCGCTGACAAAGCGGCTGAAATCGCCTGCGCTGACCGGGCTGGCGTCAATCTCGAAGGGTTGGAGGGTGATGCGCTCTGCGGCACATTCGTTGTCAAAAGCGAATCCTATCGCGTTGCGCTTGATGCCTACTTCCATTTCTGCACCCGCCACGTGCAGGGTTCCGCCGGCCACCGCTGCCAGGCCTTCAAGGCCGCGCGGCGCCGTATAACCCAGCGCCGAACGCAGCCAGCACAAGGCCTCGCCGTGCATGTCTTCGTGAAAAAGTGCGAGGCGGTGAAAGTAGAGGGCTTCATCCGCAAGCGGCTGCGTCGAACCCGGGGACTGGTCAATTGCAACCACGGTGGCTTCGAGTTGTGCCGCCATCAGCGTTTTGAGTTCACTGCGTGACGGCAAAGCTGTAGTCCAGCGAGCCTCGTGCGCCAGCCGGGCTGAATCAAAATGGGCGTCTGGCGCGGCAAAAAGCGGCGGTTTAGGGCTTGTGGCAAACCCTTGGGCATCGCGCCCGTGCGGATCTCGCAGCGTCCAGTACTCCGCAAACCAGGCCAGGTGCGCCAGCTCCCAGGCGATCGGGTTGACGCCGGCTTGTTGTGCGGGCAACCACTGTGCATCGGTCAGGTCGTCCACCCACGACCAACTGCGCTCGCGTGTATTGCGCAAGGCGAGGGCGAGGTCGGATCCGGCGAGTAGGCGAGCGTCCAAAGGGGTCTGGCGGAGGTTGAGTTGATTGGCAGTATGCCACCCTAGCGAGCAGTTAATTTCGTTGCGAAGGTGGCACGCCAATGGGTCGAAGTAGCTGGCAAATTCTTACGAAAATCGCTTGGGTCGCCGGACGAGGGCGGTTGATTTCAAGCTGCCAAAAGGTTGAAATATTCTTGTAATAGAGATCCTATTGTAAATATAGATTTAATAATTACCATAAACACTAGTTAATATATAGCATAGTATCGTTATTATTTGACGGCCTAAATGGGTTAAATTTACACAAATAAATTTCTATCTTGATATGTTTCCGCTGACATGCACGAGGTTGGCGCAAGACCGGGTGAGAAACCGGCTGAGAAACCGGCAGTGTTTCTCCAAGACGACGCAACCCTTTGTGCGCTTTGCATAAATTTGCGCGTGTTTGAATGCGTGCACGCGCCAGGCCCCCTTCGCTTCAAAGGTTGCGAGCGAAGATTTCTTGACGAGGTTTTGCGCCGCGCCCACCGGGCATCGCACAAACGGAACTGCGCCAGGCAAAAAAAAAAGCACCCAGGCCTGCGGCGCAAGTGCTTGATTCGTATGTGTTGTGTGGCTCCTCGACCTGGGCTCGAACCAGGGACCTACGGATTAACAGTCCGGCGCTCTACCAACTGAGCTATCGAGGAACAAGCCTTCAATTATAGCTTGAGTTTTTGCAAAATTCTGGCAGCGGCGGCCTCTGGATCCTTCGCCGCAGTGATCGCGCGCACAACGGCAATGGCGCCCACGCCACTTGGTAAAACGTCGTCCAGTTTGCCTTCGTCAATGCCACCAATCGCCACCAATGGGTAGTCGCGCAGGAGCCGCGCATAAGCCGCCAGGCGGCCCGGCCCCTGTGGTGGCGTAGTCATGCGTTTGAGGGTGGTGGCGTACACCGCGCCCAGCGCGATGTAACTGGGGCTGACGCTGTCTGCGGTCAGCATCTCAGCGTAGCCGTGGCTGCTCAAGCCTAGGCGCAGCCCCGCTTTGCGGATGGCGTCCAGGTCAGCGCTGCCCAGGTCTTCCTGGCCCAGGTGCACGCCGTAGGCGCTCGCGTCGATGGCGGCTTGCCAATGGTCGTTGATGAAGAGCAGGCTTTGGGTCCCCTGAACCGCTCTGACCGCGGCCGCGACCTGATCGGCTACTTTGGCCTGGTCAGAAGATTTGAATCGCAGTTGCAACGTCGGCACCCCGGCTTGGGCCATGCGTGCGACCCAATCGGCGTCTGGCAGCACCGCGTAAAGGCCCAGGCGTTTCGGGCAAGGCAGGAAGGAGGTCAGCCGGGGCCAGGGCGCCAATTCAAAGTCCTGCGGTTCATGCGGCCACAAAGTCGCGTCAAAACTGCCCAGCCGCCCGGTTTGTTTTTGCCATGCTTTGGCGACGCAGAGCCCATCTGCATCAATGAAACCCAGGGCGCGACAGGCTACTTTTGCCGCGCGAAAGGCCGGGGGGGCGTGCAATGATTGGGGACTGCTGAACACTGGGCGAAAATTGTCAACGGGCAAGGCCAGGGCGGCGCGATGCGCCTGCACGATGGCGTCGGCCATTTCGGGAACGTCGAGGGCAACAGGCGGGTTCACTTGAATACTTTCAGGTGTGATGCCAAAACGGCGTGCCCAACACGGGTGTGCTGGCCTGTGCCGATGCCTGCTTGGCCATGGCGCCAGCCAGGAAAGCGCTGCGTCCGGCCTGCACCGCATCGGCAAAGGCGCCGGCCATCACCACCGGGTCTTGTGCCAGCGCCACGGCAGTGTTGAGCAACACGGCATCGAACCCCCACTCCATCACCTGGCAGGCGTGAGAGGGCAGCCCCAATCCGGCGTCAACAATCATCGGTACATTCAGACGCTCTCGCAGCAGACGCATGGCGTAGGGGTTGAGGGGGCCTTTGCCGGTGCCGATCGGCGCGGCCCAGGGCATGATGGCTTCACAACCGGCATCCACCAGGCGCTGGCACAGCACCAGGTCTTCCGTGCAGTAGGGCAGCACTTTGAAGCCGTCCTTGATGAGCTGGCTGGCGGCGTCGACCAGATTCAGCGTATCAGGCTGCAAGGTGTAGTCATCACCAATCAACTCCAATTTGATCCACGGTGTCTGGAACACTTCGCGCGCCATTTGCGCCGTGGTGATGACCACTTGAACGCTGTGGCACCCGGCGGTGTTGGGCAACACCGGCACACCGATGCGCCCCAGCAGGTCCCAAAAGGCGTTGCCGGTCCCCTTCGATTCTGCGGCTTGCGTGGCGTTTGACAAATTTTGGCGGCGCATTGATGCCGTCAGCATGGCAGGTTGCGCGCGGCTGACTGCGTTTTCAAGGACGGCGGGCGATGGGTAGCGCGAGGTTCCCAGCAGCAAACGGCTGCTGAAGGTCTGTCCGTAAAGCTGCAGCGGGTCTGGGTTGGTTCGGGTTGTCATGGTGAATACGCCAGGGGTTTAACCACCGGTCACCGGTCGGATGATTTCAATGCTGTCTTCTGCCTTCAAGGCGGTTTGCGCATACTGGCTGTTGGGGACGAACTGCATGTTAACGGCAGCTGCGAACGGTGGTACGGCGCCAACGGCCTGAACGGCGTCAGCCAGGGTGGCACTGGGTGACAAGTCGAAGGGCTGGTTGTTGATGAGTACGTTCATGTCAAGTCTTCACGGGTATCTGTGTCCAAAGAGAACGCCTGCGCCAACTCGGAGTCGCCCGTCTTGACCAGTTGCATGACCACGTCCAAAAGCGCTGGCGCGATCAGGAAACCATGCCGGTACAGGCCGTTGATCTGGAAACTGCGCATTGCGGCACGGCGGATACTGGGCAGGTTGTCTGGCAGCGCGGGACGGCATTGAGTGTTGATCTCCAGAATCCTTGCTTCAGCAAAACCACTGTGCACCGAATAAGCGGCACTGAGCAATTCAAGCGTGGAGCGAACGCTGGCGGGCGACAGGTCATCGGATTCGATCTCGGTCGCACCCACCACATAAACGTGGCCCGGTTTGGGGGCGATGTAGAGCGGGTAACGCGGGTGGATCAAGCGAACCGGACGCGTCAAATTGACCTCCGGCGCCAGCAACCGAATGACCTCGCCGCGCACACCCCGCAGCGCCGTCATTTGTGGGCGGGCACCCAATCCCCGGCAATCAAATAACCATTGCAGGTCACCCTGCAGCGCCGCTTCAAATTCTGTCGGCTGGCGCGGGCTATTCCAGTGCATCTGCACCTTCAGGGTCTTGAGTTGCTCACACAAGGCATGCAGCAAGGCCCGGTTGTCCAATTGGCCTTCGCCAGGCAAATACAGCCCCTGGGCGAAACGGTGGCCCAGCGCCGGTTCCAATTGCCCGATTTGAGTGGCGTTCAAGGTTTGCGCTTTCGCCAGGCCGTCAATGGCCTGTTGGTTGGCCGTGATTTGTCGCGCAATCCGCGCAGCTTCGGCGGCGTCCTGCCGGTGCCAAACGATCAATGTGCCGTCTTGCTGAAAAAAAACCGGCGCGGGAAGTTGGTCGATCAGCTGCGGCCAGCGTTTCAGGCTGTAGGCGCCCATGCGCACCACCGAAGGCGCGGTAATGACGGATTCGGCCAGGGGCGCCAACATGGCGGCAGCGACGCGTGCTGCGGACTGGTCGCCGTCCGGGTTGCCGGCGTCGTACAGCGTCACCCGGTGCCCTGCCTGCGCCAACGCACAGGCGAGCAACCGGCCCATGAGACCGGCGCCCAGAACAATGCTGTGGTCTTCACCGCGCCGTGATTTTGCGTTCCTCATTGCACCGATAATTTTCCGCATGACAAATTCACAACATTACCCGCGCGTGTTGACGATAGCGGGGTCTGACAGCGGCGGCGGTGCGGGCATTCAGGCCGACTTGAAAACCTTTGCCGCCCTGGGCTGTTACGGCATGACCGCCATCACTGCCATCACAGCGCAAAACACCGTGGGCGTGCGGGCCATTCAAGGCGTACCGGCTGATATTCTGAAGGCACAAATCGAGGCGGTGATTGACGATATTGGCGTCGACGCCGTCAAGATCGGCATGTTGCACTCGCCTGAAATTGTGCAAGTCGTGGCCTGGGCGATTGACCATTTCAAACTCGACAAGGTGGTACTTGACCCGGTGATGGTCGCCACCAGCGGCGACACCCTGGTCGGTCAGGAAACCGTGCAAGTGCTGGTGCGAGAGCTGTTTCCGCGTGTTGTGGTGGTAACGCCGAATCTGGACGAAGCGGCATTGCTTTTGCGTCGCAGCCTCGGGCGAGTCGATGAACTGGACGCAGCGGCAGCCGATTTGCTCAAACTTGGCGCCAAGGCGGCGCTGCTCAAGGGCGGGCATTTGGCAGGCGATGACGTGGTTGACGTGCTGGCGCAGTTGGGCCAGGCGCCTATCCATTTGCAATCCAGACGAATCGCCAGCCGCAATGTTCATGGCACGGGCTGCACGCTGTCGTCGGCCATTGCCGCACATCTGGCGCTTGGCCATGGTCTTGAGGACGCCGTCAGACTGGCCCGCGCCTTTATTCTGCAAGCCATCGCGGCGGGCGCCGCGGTGCGTACCGGGCAAGGTCATGGGCCCTTGAATCATGGTTTTGCGCCGTTGGCCATGAAAATATTGAACGCGGCCTGAAGCTTCGGGCAGTCCTAGTCACTTTTGGGCCGGGTGGCCCAGGCCAGCGCCAGCGTCAACGCCAGGGTCGGCAAGGCCGACCCCAATTGCGGCGCCCATTTGGCCAGTGCGTGGTAAAGCGCAATGCCGGCGATCCACAACACGGCGGCGGAAAAGTTGACTTTGGTTTGCGACGATCCGGCCATAGGCGCAGTTGTGTTGACATGGGATCCCAGGCCGCCCATGCGCCCCAAAATGACGCCATA
Source organism: Rhodoferax sp. (assembly GCA_031410295.1). Classification (GTDB taxonomy): domain Bacteria; phylum Pseudomonadota; class Gammaproteobacteria; order Burkholderiales; family Burkholderiaceae_C; genus JANYCG01. The sequence continues at coordinate 929 of JANNYX010000095.1, read as the reverse complement.
CAAAGGCACAAATACGGAGCTGAGCATCAGCAAGAACGGCTCAATGCTGTGCATCGGCAAAAACAGCGCCAGCACGGTACACAGCAGCACCACGGCGATGCCCCACTCTCGCAGACTCCATTGCGGGAACAGGCTATGGCTGTTGACAGCGCCCGAATAAACGTCGCCGTAAGCGTTGTCGATCTCATCAAACAGGATCAACCCGAGCGCCAGCAAGCCACCTTGGGCCAACAGCAACGCCGTCACCAGGTCGGTGCCCGGCGCGGCGACAGTGACAACCATCACCCCCAGGGCATAACACCAGATATTCGCTATTGCGTAACCCAGCCACGTGCCGGTGAATGCTGACTTGCCGTCTTTGCCGTGGCGCGCGTAGTCCGCGATCAAAGGCAGCCAGGAGATTGGCATGGCGATCACCAAATCCATCGCCGAGAGCAAACCCATGCCGCCTTTGCCGGGGTTGTTCCAAAAAGCGTCAAATCCCTTGGCAGCGATTTGTCCGCCAAATTGCCAGGTCAACCAGACCAACGATGCGACCACCAACGGCAACGCGAATTGGCCAATCAGTTTGCGCACGGTGGTGAGCATCGACGCGCCTATCAAGGCGCACAGGACGGCGCCCCAGATGGCCGTGGTCACCAATGTCCCGGCGAGGCCGCCCAAGTCGAGTCCAAAAGACTGCCTGGCGATGGCGGTGGCGCCGTCACGCATCACCACCAGCTCGAACGTGGTCCAGCCAACCAACTGCGCGATATTTAGGATGATGGGCAGTTTGGCGAACAGGCTGCCGTAGGTGCTGTGCATCAGGCCGGCACTGGTCAGGCCCGAATCACACCCGAGTTTGGCGGTCCAGGCCAACAGGCCAGCGCCGATCACCGAGCCCAAAACGATGGCCAGCATTGCGTCGCGCGGGCCGACAGCGGGCACCA
>JANNYX010000094.1:0-4594 GCA_031410295.1 Rhodoferax sp. | reverse complement strand
CTTGATCCGGCGATCGCTCTTCGGCGCGACCCTAGCCGACCTCGCGCACTTCGGGGGAATGACGTTGGACCAGGTGGCCGAACAGATAGGCATGACCAAACCCTTCATCTATGCCCACTTCAGCTCAAAAACGGAGTTGCTGGCCGCCATCTGTGCCCAGGGCATCAGTGTCTCCCTCCAGGCAATCAAACGGGCGGTGGCCTCTGAAGGATCATCCCGTGAACGGCTCCAGGCGTTTGCCAACGACTTCATGCTGGCGGTGCTGGAGAGCCAGAAACACATCGCCATCTACACCCGCGAAGAAAAGAACCTCGACGCCGCCGACCGGGAAACCATACAGAACATGCGCCGTGAATTTGACCGCAAACTCACCGGTCTGCTGGACCAGGGCGTCGCCCAGGGTGAGTTCGCCATCGACGAAACACCCCTTGCGGCGCTGGCCATTGGCGGCATCGCCAGTTGGGCCAGCGTCTGGTACCGCCCGGGCGGACGGCTGCCGGCACAGGACATCGCCCTCCGGATGGCGAGCATGATGCTGGCAATCACCCAAGTCGACAGCCCAGCGCAGCGAACTGCCCGCCTGTCACCCCATAAGGAAACCACATCATGATCACACGACGTTCCATCATCCAGGCTGTTGCGGGATCCTCCATGCCTTTGGCACTGCCACGTGTATTCGCACAGAGCACCAACTGGCCGGAAGCCGCGGTCAAAATCATCGTGCCGTTCACGGCAGGCGGTGCCTCCGATATTTTGACCCGTGCCCTGGCAGAAAAACTGCAGGCCAGGCTCGGCCAGAACTTCGTGGTGGACAACAAAACCGGTGCCGGCGGGAACATCGGCATGCAGGCCGTGAAAGCAGCGCCTCCAGATGGCTACACGATTGCGTCGGCCACGATTGGCACCTTGTCGATCAACCAGTTCCTGTTCTCGAATCTGGGTTATGACCCGGTGAAAGATTTTGAATATGTATCCATGATTTGGCAAAATTGCAACGCGTTTGTCGTGTCCGCCAACCATCCGGCAAAAACCGTGCAGGAGTTTCTGGAGTGGGGCCGCAAACAGTCCAAAGGCGTCAGCTTCGGGTCCGCCGGTGTGGGCACCACACCGCATCTGTCCGGTGAGTTGTTCCGCGCGCGCACCCACCTCACGGCCGTGCACATTCCCTACCGCGGTGCGGCCCAATCCATGCCCGCGCTGATTGCCGGAGACACCGACTTTGCCATCGACAACATCGCCAGTTACACGCCATTGATCAAGTCCGGCAAAGTCAAGGCATTGGCTGTGACAGCAGCTGAGCGCTGGCCGACCCTGCCCGAAGTGCCAACGATGGCTGAAGCGGGCGTACGTGATTTCATCATCACGTCCTGGGGCGCATTTGTGGTGCCCAAAGGTACGTCTGCGGCTATTGTTTCCAAGCTGTCAGCAGCCATTCAGGCGATTGCAGCTGAGCCTGCCATGCAGCAGCGTTTTCTGGAGACAGGCGCACGTGCCGTGTCATCCAGCCCGCAGGAAACCGCGGCCTTCGCCGAGCGCGAACGCGTGAAGTGGAAAGAGGTCGTGCAATTGTCCGGCGCGAAGGTGGAGTAACCAAAACGAAATGAACTGCCACAACCGGGGAGGAACTCTTGAGCCTGCGTGACAAATCCTGCGTGACGGGGATTGGTGAGACCGCTTACATGCGGGGTTCCGCCAAGACCGCGTTTGAACTGCAAATCGAGTCGTCGCTCAAAGCCATCAACGACGCGGGCCTGAGCCCGAAAGACATCGACGGCATCATTCCCATTGGCATTGTCAGCGGTACAGCCGACGATTTCATCGACAACTTCGGCTTGCCCGATTTGCGCTTCTCTGCCGTGGTTCCGCACGGCGGCGCGAGCCCAGCCATGGCCCTGCAATGTGCCGCGGCGGCGGTCGCCAGTGGCGCCTGCAACCACGTGTTGATCACCTTCGGGCGCAATGTGAGCGCGGCGGTAAACAAGGCTGGCGCTCGCATCCACAACATGCCGCAATTCCACTTTGTCACCGAGTTTGAGTACGCCATGGGAGCCGCTGCCCCCGCGCAGTTGTACGCGCCCATGGCCCGCCGCCACATGGAGCTTTACGGCACCACCGTCGAACAGTTTGGCGAGGTGGCAGTGGCCTGCCGTGAGCACGCCCTGCTCAATGGCAATGCTGTGATGAAGAAACCCATCACGCTGGAGGACCACCGCAATTCCCGCATGATTGCCGACCCCTTCCGCTTGCTCGATTGCAGTCTGGAGAGCGACGGCGGCGCGGCGGTGGTGATCAGCGCTGCCGAGCGGGCCGGCGATTTGCGCCACCGCAAGGTCTACATTTCAGGTGTCGCCGAGGGGCACCCTGATTCGCCGGGCGCCATTACGCAGCGCCCAGACATAACCAGCCTCGGTATCGCCAAGGCCGCTCCTCGTGCTTTTCAGATGGCCGGCGTAACACCCGCCGACATTGACGTTGCCGAGATTTACGACTGTTTCACTTACGCCGTGATCCGCCAACTGGAAGACATGGGGTTTTGCGCCAAAGGTGAAGGCGGCCCGTTTGTTCAGGGCGGTCGCCTCAAACTGGGTGGAGCGCTGCCAACAAATACCCACGGCGGCCTGTTGTCGCAAGCGCACGTCTGGGGCCTGAACCACATCGTTGAATTGGTGCGCCAATTGCGTGGTGACGGCGGGCTGGCTCAGGTCAAAGACGCGGAAGTGGGTCTGGTCACCGGTTACGGTGACATGGGCGACGGCGCGCTGGCCATCATGCGCAGGGGTTAGACATGCTTGCAACCACCCACACCGTCGCCAGACCCAACCCGCCCACCAGCGAACTGGCACGCCCCTACTGGGAAGCGGCTGCGCAGGGCAAATTGGTTTTGCAGTCCTGCAGCGCTTGCGGCAAGATCCGCCATTACCCCCGCATGTTGTGCGACGCCTGTTATTCGGATGCGGTGACGTGGGTTCCGTCCAGAGCCCTTGGCAAGATTCACAGCTGGACGGTCGCACACCACGCGTTTCATCCGTCGTTCGCAGCGGAGTTGCCTTACACCTTGGTCACAGTAGATCTGGAAGAAGGTGTGCGGGCTTTGGGCCGATGGCGCGGTGACGTAGCCATGGCCATTGGCTTGGCAGTTACCGGCAAGTTTGAAAGCCGAGAGGGCGGCATCGATCTAGTGTTTTCGCTACAGGTCTGAAGATAAACTCACGGGTATGAAAGCACCCTCAGTCCGTAAGCCCGCGGTGTCCATCGCGCATGCGAAGTCCAAAAATTCACCGGGCAGGAAATCTTCTGCCGCCGCCCCCCTTGAAGACATCCGTGACGCGGTAACCCGCCTCAAGCGGGAGCGCATCATCGCCACAGCCGTGGAGCTGTTCCACATCAATGGGCTGGGCAACACCACGCTGGAAGCCGTGGCGGAAAAAATGAACGTCACCAAACCGTTCATCTATTCGCATTTCAGTTCCAAGAGTGAGCTTCTGGCTGAAATCTGCTCGCACGGCATCCGCGCCTCGCTGGAAGTGTTGAACCGGGCCGTTGCATTAGAAGGCACGACCACGGAGAAAGTGCAGACAATGGTGCGCGACTTCATGCTCGCCGTGCTGGAAAACCAGGGGCATATTGCCATTTATACCCGTGAGCAGAAGCATTTGTCCAAACCGGACAGCGACGCCATCGACGACATGCGCCGGGAGTTTGACCGCAAATTTTCTAGCCTCCTGCGCGAAGGCGTTACCAATGGCGAGTTCGTCGTTGACGACGTGCAAATGGCGTCCTTGGCAATTGGTGGCATAGTCAGTTGGTCCTACGTGTGGTATCGCCCCACCGGGCGACTAAGCGCGCTGGAAACAGCTGAGCGCATCACCGACCTGGTGCTGGCAATGATCCAGGCCAAACCGGGCCGGCGTGGCAACAAACCCGCCATTGCCGCGGCCCAATCGAGTCAGAAGCCGCTGAAAAGGTAGGTTCTGCAGAAATAGTGGCCAGCGCCTGGTTCAAGCCAGCAGTGCGTGCAATACCTCGTCGTTGTGCTGCCCCAGAGCGGGCGCCTGGCAATGGATGGAGTTGCCCCTCCCGTTGAGCAATAGCGGCTGGCGCAAAAGCTTTTGCCTACCATTGGGCCCGTCAACATCGAGGGCCATTCCCCGCGATGCCATTTGAGGGTCTGCCAGCACCTCGTGCAGGCGACGCACTGGCCCGAAAGCGATGCCCAGAGCCTCGAGTTTTTGGTACAAGGCCTCATAGGGCCAGAGCAAAACTGCAGCGCGCAGTTGCGGCCCGATTTCCATGGCGCGCGCACTGCGGTCGACCTCGTTCAAATCTGCAAACTGGTCCAATCCGACCAGTTGGCACAGGTCTGCCCACATGCTGTCTTCGCCCGCGATGCTGAGGGTGATCTGTTTGCCGTCTGCGGTCGCGAACAGGCCATATCCCGGGTCTTGCGGCGGCAGGATGCGCGTGGGGAGATTGTTCATCGGCGGCACTAGGAAAGGTGTCATCCAGCTGACGAGCGAATCGAGCATGGACACATCTATGGTGCAGCCCTGGTCTGAGGTTTTGCGGGCATATAGGGCGCTGACCACGCCCAGGG
>JANNYX010000093.1:0-5769 GCA_031410295.1 Rhodoferax sp. | reverse complement strand
CACAAATCCTGCAGCTCGCGCCCACCCAATTGCACCAGGTTGCCGATTTCAGTGAGCAACTGGCGTTTCAGTGCGCCGTCGGGCAACGCCATCCACAGGGGCTTGGCGTTGCTGGCCAGCAATGAGCGGCCTTCAAAAGAGTTAAGGTCGCAGCCGTCACGCGCGGCGTCGATCAGGAAGCGGCTTAATGGCACGGCCTCGCTCACGTAGCGGGTGAACGCGTCTTTGCCATGTTCGCGGATAAAACTGTCGGGGTCGTGTTCCGTGGGCAAAAACAGGAACTTGACATTGCGCACGTCGGTCGCAAATGGAAGAGCGGCATCCAGCGCCTTGCGCGCTGCGCGGCGCCCGGCAGCATCACCGTCAAAACTGAAAACGACGGCGTCAGTAAAGCGGAACAGTTTTTGCACATGGTCGGTGGTGCAGGCCGTGCCCAAGGTCGCCACAGAATTCGCGAAACCCAGCTGCGCCAGCGCCACCACGTCCATGTAGCCTTCAGTGACCAGAACAAAACCGTGTTCGCGAAGTGCCGTTCGGGCTTCAAACAGGCCGTACAGTTCGCGGCCTTTGCTGAACACCGGCGTCTCGGGGGAGTTGAGGTATTTTGGTCCGGCACCACCGGGTGACGTTCCGTCACGATCGCCCAGAACGCGTCCGCCAAAGCCGATGAATTCGCCCTTGACGTTGCGGATGGGGAACATGACCCGGTCGCGGAAGCGGTCGTAACGCTTTTCGTCGCCTGGGTCTTCGTCGTTAAGGATGACCAGGCCGCTTTCGACCAGCAACGGGTCGTCGTATTTCGGGAAAACGCCCGCCAGCGTGCGCCAGCCTTCGGGGGCGTAACCCAGCCCGAATTGTTTGGCGATTTCACCGCTGACGCCGCGGCCCTTGAAATACTCAATTGCCCGCGGCGAATCCTTCAAATGTTCGCGGTAAGCTTCACCTGCCTTTTCCAGAACATCATTGAGCGTCGCTTGTTTTTGCCGCTGTTCGTCCGCCCGTTCGCGGTCCTGCGGCGAACGCTCGTCTTCAGGTACCTGAAGACCGTATTGCTGCGCCAGGTCTTTGACGGCCTCAATGAAACCCATTCCGTTGTGGTCCATCAGGAAACCGATGGCATTGCCGTTTTTGCCGCAGCCAAAACAGTGGTAGAACTGCTTGCTCGGGCTGACGCTGAATGAGGGCGATTTTTCGCCGTGAAACGGGCACAGGCCCATGAAGTTGGCCCCCCCCTTTTTGAGTTGTACGTGGCGCCCGACGATGTCGACCACGTCGGCACGGGCGAGCAGTTCCTGGATGAAAGATTGGGGAATGGCCACCGTGCGATTGTAGAAAGACAGAAGGCGGAATTCGGCCGGCGGACGAGCCGCTCAGTCGCCCATCACCGTGCCTTCACGGCGGGGATCGGCGCCGCCAAACCACAGCAGATTGCCGTGCGCCTGGCCTCTGGTGATGGCTTGAAGGCCACTGGTCATGCTGGCTTCGCGTACATCGTGTCCGCGCGCCTTGAGCGCCTCAACCGTCGCCGCTGGGAAACCATTTGCCTCCAGCAAGGTCGGCCCGTTGAGCGACGCAAAATTGGGCAGGTTAATGGCTTGTTGCGGCAGCAGGCCCCAGTTCAAAACGCCATACAGGGTTTTGGCGGTGTAGTGGATGATGAGCGCGCCGCCCGGGCTACCGCCGTTCATCACCAAAGCGCTGGTAGATTTGTCAAACACCAGGGTGGGCGACATGCTCGAGCGCGGGCGCTTGCCTGGTTGCACACGGTTGGCGACCGGTAGACCTGCTGCATCTGCAGGTGCAAAGCTGAAGTCGGTGAGTTCATTGTTCAATAAAAACCCGCCCGCAAGCGAAGGCCTGACGTTGACCATTTGCCGCGAACCAAAACCGTCTTCGATCGTTGTGGTCATGGCGACGGCATTGCCGTAGGGGTCAACGATCGAGATGTGTGAGGTGCCGTATTCGGCTTGGGTCTGCATCGGCGCGAAGCTGGTTTTTGCGCCGAACGGCAGGCCGGGTTTGGCTGTTTTCATGCTCTTGGCATCTGACTCCTGGCCAATTAGCTGGGCGCGTTGCGCGAGGTAATCGGGCTCCAGCAGGCTCAGCCAGCTGCCGGCGGGCGCCTGCACAAAATCCGGGTCGCCCAGATACTGCGCACGGTCGGCAAAAGCAAGGCGCGAGGCTTCGGTGTACAGGTGCAACCAAGCCGCGCTGGGCAAGCCGTTTTCAAGTGGCAGCTTGGCGGCGCCGGTCTGGTTCAATAAGCCCAGAATTTGACCGACTGCGATCGCGCCAGAGCTCGGCGGGGGGAAGCCACAGACCCGAAAATCACGCGCGTTGGCGTGGTAATCATGACAAATCGGTGAGCGTTTCACCGGTTGGTACGCGGCCAAGTCGGACAGCGCCAGTTGCCCAGGGTTGGAGGCATGTTTCCGCACTTTGTCGACGATGGCCTGGGCGACCGGGCCCTCGTGCATGGCCCTCGAACCTTCTTTGGCGATCAGCTTCAGCACGTCTGCCAGCGCGGGATTTTTTAGCCTGAATCCTGCTGCGTGCGGCGCGCCATCGGCCTTGTAAAAATAGGTCGCCGCAACGGGGTCCTTTTTTAAATGGATTTCCGCCGCCAGCAATGAATGCAGCCGCGCGCTGACTGGGAACCCGTTCTGAGCCAAAAGTATCGCCGGCTCAAACAGTCTGGCCCATGGCAATTTGCCGTGCTGCTGGTGCGCCAGCTCGAGCATGCGCACGGTGCCCGGTGTGCCGACAGATCGGCCTCCCACTGCTGCATCAAAAAACGCGAGCGGATTGCCGTCGACTCCCAGGAAAAGCGATTCAGTCACCGCGCCCGGAGCGGTTTCGCGCCCATCAAAAGCTTCGACGCTCTTGCCATCGAAATGCAGCAGGAAAGCCCCGCCGCCGATGCCACTGCTTTGAGGCTCCACCAGTGTCAACACCATTTGCACGGCGATGGCGGCATCGACCGCACTGCCGCCAGCTTTGATGATGTGGTAACCCGCCTGGGTCGCCAACGGATTGGCGGCAGCGACAGCAAATGTCCGGTTGGCCCACCCGGATTTGGCGTTGCTGCCGGAGGCTGCCTCCGGGCCCGCAGGCGCGATGTCGCCCTGTCTCGAAGGCAGGGCGCAGGCGCCCAGAAGCGCCAATGCAGCGGCACAGCTTGCCAATCGCCTGACTGGGATGGTCACTTTGGTAGCTATAAAATAAGTAGCAAACTTCGCAGCAATTACGTCGGCCTATAACTGGAATTGCTCAGGCTTAACGAGGCGCCAGGCGAATCGCGCCATCCAGCCGAATCACTTCACCGTTAAGCATGTCGTTCTCAACAATATGCACGGCAAGTTTGGCGTAGTCCAATGGTGTGCCCAAACGGGACGGGAAGGGTACTGCGGCGGCGAGCGACTCCTGCACTTCCTTGGGCATGCTGGCCATCATCGGGGTGCCAAAAATGCCGGGGGCGATGGTCATGTTGCGGATGCCGTTTTTGGCCAGGTCACGCGCGATAGGCAAGGTCATGCCAACAACGCCGCCCTTGGACGCGCTGTAGGCGGCCTGGCCGATCTGGCCGTCATAGGCGGCAACCGACGCGGTGGAGATCATCACGCCACGTTCACCGGTGGCTTCTGGCTCGTTTTTGCACATGGCGTCGGCCGCCAGACGGATCATATTGAAGCTGCCGATCAGGTTGATGGTGACGGTGCGCTTGAAAGCATCAAAGTTGTGCGCGCCATTTTTTCCCACGGTTTTTTCAGCGCTCGCGATGCCGGCGCAATTGACCAGACCCATCAGTTTGCCCATGGCAATCGCCCGGGCAACCACCGCCTGGCCGTCGGCTTCGCTGGTCACATCACACTTTACAAAGGCGCCGCCAAGTTCGCGGGCCACGGCTTCACCTTTTTCAACCTGCATGTCGGCAATCACGATCTTGCCGCCTTTGGAAGCGAGCAGCCGCGCGGTGCCTTCGCCCAAGCCTGATGCGCCGCCGGTGACGATAAAAACCTTGCCTGAAATGTCCATGTTGCTTACTCCTGGTGGGTGGTGTTGATCCGAAATTCGCTCATTGACCATCGATCGGCAATTATGAAGGATGGCCAGATGATCAGGTCAGCGCTAACCCATCGCGACCCGTCTGAAACCCGTTCCGCTCAAAATGGCCATCGCTATTGCTGCAACACTATTGCTTTCTCGGACGTATATCCTTAGGCGCGTAGCTCAGCTGTTTAGAGCACCACCTTGACATGGTGGGGGTCGATGGTTCGAGTCCATTCGCGCCTACCAATTTCCCGCACGTAACCGCTCGCGGCTTTCACCAAGGTGAAAACTCGCACAGCTTGGGAAAACCTGCGTAGCTGAAGGTAAAACCTCTGCACCGCAAGGTTAAACCCGCGGTCTTGGTGCCCCTTCATTCCTTAGAATGTGCTGCAGTGCAGTATTTGCGCAAGGCCGACGCTAAAACGCACCGGGACGACGAGACTCCGAGGACACCAACATGCAGACCAAAAAAACCGGTGATGCTGCCAAAGCGCTGCGCGTCATAAAAAAATACCCCAACCGGCGCCTTTACGACACCGACACCTCGACCTACATCACGTTGTCCCAGGTCAAAGACCTTGTGATGAACAGTGAGTCGTTTGTCGTGCGCGATGCCAAAACCGCCGAAGACATCACCCGCAGCATCCTATTGCAGATCATTTTGGAAGAGGAAGCCAACGGCTCACCGATGTTCACGCCGGAAGTGCTTTCCAACATCATCCGTTTTTATGGCAACGCCATGCAAGGCTTCATGGGTGGTTACCTTGAGAAAAGCATGCAGACCCTGGTCGACGTGCAAAACCGGTTCAAGGAGCAGGCGGGTAACCTGTCGCCCGAACTGTGGTCCCAGTTCATGGGCTTGCAGTCGCCAGTCATGCAGAACCTCATGTGCAAGAACATTGAGCAAACGAAAAATCTATTCACACAAATGCAGGAGCAGATGCAAAAGCAGACTGAGCAAATGATGGGCACGTTCGGAGTCAAACGGTGAGCGCTGTCCTTCAATTCCCGCCCAAAGCGGCTCCCAAGGTTGGTTTCGTCAGCCTGGGCTGCCCCAAGGCACTGACCGATTCCGAGTTGATATTGACGCAATTGAGCGCCGAGGGTTATCAAACCTCCAAGACCTTTGAAGGCGCCGACCTGGTCATCGTCAACACCTGCGGCTTCATTGACGATGCCGTCAAGGAGAGCCTGGATACGATCGGCGAGGCGCTGGCCGAAAACGGCCGCGTCATTGTTACCGGCTGCTTGGGCGCCAAATCAGGCGCCGACGGCGGCAACCTGGTGCGCCAGATGCATCCGAGAGTGCTGGCCGTGACGGGCCCGCACGCGACGCAGGAGGTGATGGACGCCGTGCACTTGAATTTGCCCAAGCCGCATGACCCGTTTCTCGATCTGGTGCCCAATTCATTTGGCATTGCCGGCATCAAGCTCACGCCGCGCCACTACGCCTATCTGAAAATCAGCGAAGGCTGCAACCACCGCTGCACCTTCTGCATCATCCCGTCGATGCGCGGCGATCTGGTGTCGCGGCCGATCGGCGATGTGCTGAATGAAGCGCAGCGCTTGTTCGAAGCCGGCGTCAAGGAGTTGCTCGTCGTCAGCCAGGACACCAGCGCCTACGGCGTCGATCTGAAGTACCGCACCGGCTTCTGGAACGGCGCGCCGGTGAAGACGCGCATGCTCGATCTGTGCGAGAAGTTGGGTGAGATCGCGGAC
>JANNYX010000092.1:0-4574 GCA_031410295.1 Rhodoferax sp. | reverse complement strand
CCGGCTTGCACGGCTGCATGCCCGGCAATGCGGTAAAGCGAACCAGAATCCAGGAAACCGTAGCCCAGACGTTTCGCCAACTCGGCCGCCAAAGTGCCCTTGCCCGACGCCGTCGGACCGTCAACGCAGATCACAGGAATGAAAGCGATTTCGGTTTGCGACACAGAAAACAGCGTTTCGAAATAGTCCGGGAAGGTTTTGCCGACACACTTTGGGTCCTGAATGCGCACCGGCAATTTGGACGGATTGAAAGCCGCCAGCGCGAAACACATTGCAAGACGGTGGTCCTCATAAGTATGGACGCACGCTGCAGCCCAATCACTTTTCGACTGAGGCGGTGTGACCCGCAAGTAGTCAAAACCCTCCTCAACCACAGCGCCGAACTTGCGCAGTTCCGTGGCCATGGCCGCAATACGGTCAGTCTCTTTGACGCGCCAGCTGGCAATATTGCGAAGGGTGGTGGTGCCCTCGGCGTACAGCGCCATGACCGCTAGAGTCATTGCGGCATCTGGAATATGGTTGCAGTCAAGGTCAATGGCCCGCAACGGGTGGCTTGGCCCGGATACCTCCAACCAATTCGCACCACCGCGGACGTTTGCCCCCATCATCTGCGCGGCCTGCACGAACTGAATGTCGCCCTGGATCGAGTTCAGGCCAACACCCTCGATGCGTATACTTTTCTGCGTAAAGGCCGTCGTGGCTAATGCCCCTAGTGCTACAAAATAGCTAGCAGACGAAGCATCGGCCTCGACATGCAGGTCTCCCGGTGATTGCAGTTTGCTGTTGGCTGGAATGGTGAAGCGTTGCCTAGCTTCGCGCCGTACCTTGACGCCAAACTGCGCCAGCAGATTCAGGGTGATTTCAATGTAGGGTTTTGAAATCAGCTCGCCCACGACTTCAATGACTACGTCGTTTTTGGCTACCAGCGGCAGCGCCATCAGCAATGCCGTCAGGAACTGGCTTGAGACGTCACCTCGCACCTGGATCGGACGAGCCAAATCCAGCACAGGGCGGCCGATTTTCAGTGGCGGGTAGCCTGCTTCGCCCAAGTATTCAATGTTGCAACCCAATTGCAGCAGTGCATCCACCAAGTCGCCAATCGGCCGCTCGTGCATGCGCGGAACGCCATGCAATTTGAATTCGCCACCCAGCAGTGCCAGAGCGGCTGTCAAGGGGCGCATGGCCGTACCGGCGTTGCCCATGAAGAGGTCGGCGCGGTCGTTCTTGATCTGCCCATCCAAACCGCTGATTTCGACGATGCGACCCTGCGCGCTCACGCCGCACCCCAGCGCTCTCAAGGCAGACAACATCACCTGGGTATCGTCAGAATCGAGCAGATCATGCAGCCGCGTGTTGCCCGCGCACAAGGCGGATAGCAGCAGCACGCGGTTGGAGATGCTTTTGGAGCCTGGCAGCACTACCGTGCCACTTGCGCTGGCCAGCGGCGGTATATCGAGAAAGTCAATGGCAAACACAGCGGGCGCTTTTCTTGGGCAGGCGCGTGCAGGTCACCGCGGCCGATTGCTGTTCATGCTCCAGTTGGCGCGCGCCTGGCTGGCTTGATCAATCAGACCTTCAAGCGCCTCGGTGTTGCCGCTCGAGATCATTAATTCCAGCGCCTGCAGGTTGCGTTGGAAAATTTTGGACTGTTCCAGCAACTCCTGTCGGTTCGAAATCATGATGTCGCGCCATACTTGGGGATCGCTCGCGGCAATGCGCGTGAAGTCACGAAACCCGGGCCCAGCCAGCGAAAGGAAGTCGCTGCCAGCAGGTTGACCAGTGATGGCATTCATCAGGGCAAACGAGATCAGGTGCGGCAAGTGGCTGACGGCGGCAAATGCCGAATCGTGGTCCTGTGGGCTCATCCTGCCGACGCGGCAGCCAAGGCCTGTCCAAACCGCAATGGCCTTTTGCAGCAATTCCGGCGAGGTGCGTTCTATCGGGGTGAGGATGACTTGCTTGCCGGCAAACAAATCCACGTCAGCGTTTTCGACGCCGGCCACTTCTTTCCCTGCAATCGGGTGTGCCGGCACAAAGGATCCAATCTGTTCACGCAGGGTCCGGCGTGCGGCGTCAATCACTTCGCGTTTTGTGGAGCCTACGTCCATCACCAGCATGCTTGGCGTGACCAGGTGCTTGATGGCCTTGAAGGTGGCCTCCGTAGCCGCCACCGGCACGGCAATCAGCACAATGTCTGCGCCGGAGACCGCGAGCAAAGCGGACGGGGCCTCGACATCGATCACCCCCATTTGGCGAGCGCGTTCAGTGGTCGAGGGCGATTTGCTGTAACCCACCACGCGTTTGACCAGGCCCGCACGTTTCATCGCCAGCGCAAACGAGCCACCCATCAGGCCACATCCGATCAGACCCAATTGCTCAAACATGGTGATAACCTGAAAAAAAAGGAGTGAATAATTTCCGACGGGCCGCCCCGAAGGTTCCGAAGGGCCAATGGTGCTGGCCACCGCTTGCGAAGTGACGATTCGAAAGGCGGCTATGTAAAAGCATTATTCACTGACGGGGTAGGTGCCAATGACTTTATAAAACGCGCAAAGAGCCTGCAGCTCATTGAGGGCAACCGCAATGTGAGATTGCTGTGGGTGCCCGACGATGTCAATGTAAAAAAAGTACTCCCACTGGCCGGTGCGCGCCGGTCGCGACTCAAACCGGGTCATGGACACACCGTGGTTCTTGAGCGGGATCAGCAGGTCGTGCAATGCGCCTGGACGGTTTGGCACCGACACCACCAGGCTGGTGCAGTCCTTGCCGGAGGGCGGCGCGGCGGGCAGTGTCTCGGGCAGGCAGATCACGGCAAAGCGTGTCCGGTTGTGGGCGTCATCCTGCACCGCCGGCGCGGCGACGTGCAGCCCGAACTGGCTTGCCGCGCGCTCACTGGCAAGCGCTGCCAGACCTGGGCTGGTGGCGGCCTGGCGCGCGCCTTCTGCATTGCTGGAGACGGCCCGGCGCTCGGCATCCGGCAAAAAGCGCGTCAGCCAGGATTGACACTGGGCCAAGGCTTGAGGGTGCGCCATGACGACCTCGATACCTTCCAGGGAATTGGTAAGTCGCAACAAGTTGTGGCGTACCATTAAACTGACCTCGCCCACCATGTGTGTAGGTGTGCGCAGAAACAGGTCCAGGGACCGGGTCACAACACCTTCGGCCGAACTCTCCACACCAACCACGCCAAACTGGGCGCGGCCAGCCTCGGTGGCATGGAAAACCTCGTCGAAGTTGGCGCAATACACAAGTTCTGCGGCGCTGCCAAAGTATTGCAAGGCAGCCTGCTCGCAAAAGGTTCCAGCCGGGCCCAAGACCGCTACTCTCTGCGGTGCTTCAAGGGCAAGGCAGGCGGACATGATTTCACGCCAGATCGCCTCGACATGGTGGTTCCTGAGAGGGCCACCGTTCGCCGCCTGTATTTTTTCAATGACGTGCGCCACCCTGTCCGGCCGAAAAAACGGGGTCCCTTCGCGCTTTTTGACTTCACCAACCCGCTGTGCGATCAGCGCGCGCTGGTTTAAAAGCGTCAACAACTGGCCGTCGAGTGCGTCAATATGTACGCGAAGCTGACCAAGCCCGGTTGGCTCATCCGCAGGCGCAGCGGTCGGCTCAGGCATCCGGGGCTTTTCCGTTTTCAATATCTGGACCCGGCTGCGCATCAACTTCGGGCGGGATAGCGTCGTTTTCAACGATGCGTTGCAGGCCGCTCAATTTGGAACCTTCGTCCAGCCCGATCAAAGTGACGCCTTGCGTGGCGCGGCCCATTTCGCGGATTTCACTGACGCGGGTGCGCACCAGGACACCTTTGTCGGTGATCAGCATGATCTCGTCGTCGGCATGTACCAAGGTAGCAGCGACAACCTTGCCATTGCGTTCAGACTGCTGGATCGCGATCATGCCTTTGGTGCCTCGGCCATGGCGTGTGTATTCGGTGATGCTGGTACGTTTGCCATAACCATTCTCGGTGGCAGTCAGGACGCTTTGTTGCTCATCTTCTGCAACCAGCATGGCGATGACAGTTTGGCCATCGTCCAGGGTCATGCCGCGCACACCGCGGGCATTGCGGCCCATGGGGCGCACATCGTTTTCGTCGAAACGCACGCCTTTGCCACCGTCACTGAACAACATCACGTCGTGTGCGCCGTCGGTGAGGGAAGCGCCGATCAAGTAGTCGCCCGGATCCAGGTCCACGGCAATGATGCCGGCCTTACGCGGGTTGGAGAACTCATCGAGCGTGGTTTTTTTCACGGTGCCCATGCTGGTCGCCATGAAGACGAATTGCGTCGGCGGAAAGCTGCGTTTTTCGCCAGTCAGGGGCAGCACAACGGTGATCTTTTCACCTTCGATCAAAGGGAACATGTTGACGATGGGCCGACCCCGTGAACCACGCGATCCTTGCGGCACTTCCCAGACCTTGAGCCAGTACAGGCGCCCGCGGTTGGAAAAACACAGGATGTAGTCGTGCGTGTTGGCAATGAACAGCTGGTCAACCCAGTCGTCCTCTTTGGTTGCCGTCGCCTGTTTTCCGCGTCCGCCACGTTTTTGCGCACGGTATTCACCCAGTGGCTGGC
>JANNYX010000091.1:0-3258 GCA_031410295.1 Rhodoferax sp. | reverse complement strand
TCTGGCAAGGCCACAAGGAGCGCATCCTGGAAGGGCATGTGTTTGACGTGTTTCCTTACGAGCGCGAAAAACGGTTTGTGCGCGATGCGTCGCCGCCGTCTGAGGCAGTGCCAGCGCCATGATTTCGCGCGACACCTGGGAGTTGTGGAGCTTTGTCGTGACGACGCTTGGCCTGCCCTTTGGTATCGCCATTTTTTTGTGGCAGCAACGCAAAGAGCGCGAAAATGAGGACGAGGAAGGTTACCAGCTGCTCTCCAATGCCTACAACGACTTTCTGAAGGTGGTACTGGCCCACCCTGATTTGCAGTTGCGCAGCAACCAGCCGCTGGCGGATCGCTCGCCCGAACAAAACGAACGTATGCTGGTGATTTTTGACATGCTGATATCGCTGTTTGAGCGCGCTTACCTGGTGGCTTACAAAACGGCGATGAGTGACGAAGAGCGCCGTCGCTGGAACAGTTGGGACGATTACATGCGGGAATGGTGCCGCCGTGACGATTTTTACAACGCGCTGCCCTTGTTGCTGCGCGGTGAAGACCCTGATTTTCAAATCTATATTCGCCGCGTTGCCAGTGAGGAGCGCGGCAACTTGATCCAATTGGTATAAACCTGTCCAACCCATTGACTTGCACAAGGAGCAAAAAATGACCGATCCTATTGTTATCGTCGGCGCAGCCCGCACCCCCATGGGCGCATTCCAGGGCGACTTCGCCTCACTGTCTGCGCATGACCTGGGCGGCGCGGCCATCAAGGCCGCGGTAGAACGCGCGGGTATTTCGGGCGAGCTCGTCACCGAGGTCCTCTTCGGCAACTGCCTGATGGCTGGCCAGGGGCAGGCGCCGGCGCGGCAGGCCGCTTTCAAAGGTGGCTTGCCCAAGAGCGCAGGCGCGGTGACGCTTTCCAAAATGTGCGGCTCGGGCATGAAGGCGGCCATGCTCGCGCACGACATGTTGCTGGCAGGATCACATGACGTGATGGTCGCTGGCGGCATGGAGAGCATGACCAACGCGCCGCACCTGCTGCTCAAAGGCCGAAGCGGCATCCGCATCGGCCATGACCGCATCTATGACCACATGATGCTCGATGGCCTGGAAGACGCCTACGAGCCGGGCCGTGCCATGGGCACTTTCGGTGAGGAATGTGCGGCCAAATATTCGTTCTCGCGCGAGGCGCAGGACAACTTTGCCATCACCAGCGTGCAGCGGGCGCAGGCAGCGACAAAATCCGGCGCGTTTGCGCCCGAGATCACACCCGTCACTGTCAAGGGCCGTGCCGGCGACACGGTGATTTCGATTGACGAGGGCCCGGGCAAGGTCAAGCTCGACAAAATTACACAACTCAAACCGGCCTTCAAAAAAGACGGCACCATTACCGCGGCGAGCAGTTCCAGCATCAATGACGGCGCCTCGGCGCTGGTGATGATGCGCGAGTCGACGGCGAAAAAACTGGGCTGCAAACCGCTGGCGCGTATCGTCGCGCACGCCATGCATGCCCAGGAGCCCAACTGGTTCACCACCGCCCCGGTCGGCGCGGTGCAGAAGGTCCTGGCCAAGGCCGGCTGGTCGGTCAAGGATGTGCAGTTGTGGGAGGTGAACGAGGCCTTTGCCGTAGTGCCAATGGCGCTGATGGAAGAGCTCAAGGTCGGCCACCTGATCGTCAATGTCAATGGCGGCGCCTGTGCGCTGGGCCATCCGATCGGTTCCAGTGGATCACGCATCATGATCACCTTGATGTACGCGATGAGAGCGCGCGGCCTGCAAAAAGGTGTTGCCACCTTGTGCATCGGGGGCGGCGAGGGCACC
Organism: Rhodoferax sp.; assembly: GCA_031410295.1. Lineage (GTDB taxonomy): Bacteria > Pseudomonadota > Gammaproteobacteria > Burkholderiales > Burkholderiaceae_C > JANYCG01. The sequence continues at coordinate 1,456 of JANNYX010000091.1, read as the reverse complement.
GCAGTCGCCCTTGAAGTGCTACAATAAATATAGCACACTATTGAATATATTCGACGACCTGAGGTTGTTTTGATACTGAGCGAAGAAAAAGAAGCGGTGCGTGATGCTGTGCGCGCCTTCGTTCGAGCAGAAGTGTGGCCCAACGCCGCCCGGTGGGACAAGGAGAGCCATTTCCCGCGCGCGGCCCTGCAGGGTTTGGCCGCATTGGGGGCTTATGGAATTTGTGTTCCTGAAGAATTTGGCGGCGCCAATCTGGATTACCTCAGCCTGGCCCTGGTACTGGAAGAAATCGCCGCAGGTGATGGCGGCACCAGCACCATCGTCAGCGTGACCAATTGCCCGGTGAACGCGATTTTGCTGAATTTTGGCAGCGCCGCGCAAAAGAAAAAATGGCTCACGCCATTGGCCCAGGGGCAACTGCTGGGCGCATTTTGCCTGACCGAGCCGCATGTGGGCTCCGATGCCTCGGCGCTCAAGACCACCGCTGTGAAAGAGGGGGACTCGTATGTGGTCAACGGTGTGAAGCAATTCATCACCAGCGGGAAGAACGGCGATGTCGCCATCGTCATCGCGGTGACGGACAAGGGCGCGGGCAAGAAGGGCATGAGCGCCTTTCTGGTACCGACCAATTCGCCCGGTTATGTGGTGGCGCGCCTTGAAGGCAAACTTGGGCAACATTCCAGCGACACTGCGCAGATCAATTTCGACCATTGCCGCGTGCCGGCCGAAAACCTGATCGGCCAGGAAGGGGAGGGCTACAAGATTGCCCTGAGCGGGCTCGAAGGCGGGCGTATCGGCATCGCGGCGCAAAGTGTCGGTATGGCCAGGAGCGCGCTGGAGTGCGCCATCACCTATGCCAAAGAGCGCAGCAGTTTTGGCCAGAGCATCTTCAGCCACCAGGCCGTGGGTTTCCGCCTGGCCGAGTGCGCGACAAAACTTGAAGCGGCACGGCAACTGATCTGGCACGCGGCCGCGTTGCGCGATGCGGGCCGCCCTTGCCTGAAAGAAGCCGCCATGGCCAAATTGTTCGCCAGCGAAGTCGCCGAAGAAATTTGCAGCGCCGCCCTCCAGACCCTTGGCGGTTACGGTTATGTGAGCGACTTCCCGGTGGAGCGGATCTACCGCGACGTGCGGGTGTGCCAGATTTATGAAGGCACGTCGGACATCCAGAAAATGATTATTCAGAGAAGCCTTTAAGGACGCCACATGCCCATCACCAAAGGGTTCCGCAAACTCGTTGACGAAGCCATGGCCGAAGTCAAAACTTACTCCGTAGCGCAAGTGCAGGCGCGCGTTGGCCAGCCTGAGGTGCAGATCGTCGACATTCGCGACGTGCGTGAATTGAACGACGGCACGATCGCCGGCGCCTACCATGCGCCGCGTTGCATGCTGGAGTTTTGGGTGGATCCCGAGTCGCCGTACTTCAAAAAAATCTTCGCGGACGAAAGCAAGGAGT
>JANNYX010000090.1:0-5996 GCA_031410295.1 Rhodoferax sp. | reverse complement strand
GTCCAAAAAGTGTGCCGATGAAATGCTGGAGCACCCGCCCCAGATGCTGATCGACCGCTTCCGCAACTACAAGGAATTGGGAGACGGCGGCGAATTCCTGATGAAAGCCATGGGCCGCGTGTTTGATTTCCGCGGCATTGTCTACACACCGCCCTCCAAGACCTTCGAGGGCGAGATCGACCTCAAAGTGGGCAACAAGACGGTGAAGCTGGTCGAAGTCGGCCCGGCCCACACCAAGGGCGACACGCTGGCTTATATCCCCGAAGACCGCATTGTCTATACCGGTGACATCCTGTTCAACGGCGGCCACCCCATCGTTTGGGCTGGCCCGGTTGACAACTGGATCCGCGCCTGCGACCTGATGTTGTCCTGGGATGTCGATGTGGTGGTGCCAGGACATGGCGCCATCACCGACAAGTCAGGGGTGCGCACCCTCAAACACTACCTTGAATATGTCAAGGCAGAAGCCCGCAAGCGTTATGACGCGGGCATGACGCTGGTGGAGGCAGTGGACGATATTTCCCTCAAGGAGTTCAACTCGTGGACCGATGCCGAGCGCATCTACGTCACGGTGAACAACCTGTATCAGGAATTCAGCGGCGACAAAACGCCGCCGGACACCATCAAGCTGTTTGGCCTGATGGGCCACTATGAAGAGCGCATGCGAAAGCTGCATGGCAACCCAGCCGAGTGCGGGCCCAATTGCGGCCACACCCACCATTAGTCCAAAGGAGAACTGCAATGACATGGAGAATTCGCCGCGTCGTCACTGGGCATGATGCCCAGGGCCGCTCAAGCTTCATCATGGACGGCCTTGCGCCCAACATCAAGGAAATGGAGTCGATGCCCGGTGTGGCGTTGACTGATCTGTGGGAAACCACCAACGCCCCTGCGGACAACAGCGGCACCCTCGACGCCGCCGCGCGCCCTGTGAAGCTGGAACCGCCCTCGGTGGGCAGCATCCTGCGCATCGTGGAGTTCCCGCCAGACACCATGTGGAAAGGCGCTGACGCGGCCAAGGCGTTTGAGTCCATTGGAGCCGGCCACGCGCCGGATGCGCATTCAGACGATCCGATGCGCCACAAAACCAACACCATTGACTACATTGTGGTTCTCAAGGGCGAAATATTTGCCATTCTGGACACCGGCGAGACACTGCTGAAGGCCGGGGATATTCTGGTGCAGCGCGGCACCATGCATTCGTGGAGCGTGCGCGGCACTGAACCCTGCATCGTGGCGGCCATCTTGATTGGCGCCACGCCTATGGCGACTCTGGCGTGAACGACTGGCCCGCTACAGCGCACCAATCAACGACCGCTCAGCGGATAAGCCGGGTCAGTGAAGCCCGGCGTAGACGGGTGACCCGGTCGCACCAGGCTGTCGACCATGGCTTCGTCGTCTGCGGTGAGGGTGTAATTGAGCGCGGGCAAATAGTCTTGCCACTGCTGCAAGGTGCGAGGGCCGGCGATGACGGAACTGACGCGCGGATTTGCCAGCACCCAGGCAGTGGCAAATTGCGCCAGGGTCAGGCCCCCACTGTCAGTTTTACCGGCGACATAAGCCTGCAGTTTTTGCGCAATGAGCAAAGACTCCTGGCGCAACTCGGTTTCCGCCAGGCGTTTGTTGCCCCGGCCCGCGCGCGAGTCGACCGCCGGCGCCTGGCCCGGCGTATATTTACCGCTCAGCACACCGCGCGCAATGGGGGAATACGGCATGACGCCCAAGCCGTAAAACGCACAGGCCGGCAGCACTTCGACTTCGGGCATGCGATTGAGCAAGTTGTAATACGGCTGGCAAACCACCGGCGGCGGCATGTTTATTTGCCGCGCCAGATGCACCGCTTCGGAAATGCGCCAGCCGCGAAAATTGCTCACACCCCAGTAGCGGATCTTGCCCGCCTGCAGCATTGCCTGCATCGCGCGCAGGGGTTCTTCAAGGTTCATGCCGTTGATGTCCAGGTGCAGGTACAGGATGTCCACGTAGTCGGTTTGCAGGCGTTGCAAACTGGCGTCTATCTCGCGCATCATCCAGCTGCGTGAGAACTGGCTTTCATTCACCCGCTCGCTCATTTTGTTGCCGAGTTTGGTCGCCAGGATCCAGTGGTGGCGCTGGCCCTTCAAGACTTCGCCAATCAGCGTCTCAGACAGGCCTTTGCTGTACACGTCTGCCGTGTCGATGCAATTGACGCCGTGGCTGTGGGCGTCGGCCACCATGGCGGCAGCGTCCACTTTGGGCGTCGGGTCGCCAAACATCATGGAGCCCAGGCACAGGGTCGAGACCTGCAGGTTGCTGCTGCCAAGATTGCGGTAATGCATGGTGGATATTCCGTTAAAAAGCATTGAGCGCCAGTGTCAGTTTAAACCCTAGAATTCCGGCCTGAGGAGTGACCCTGAATGAATGCCTTGATCCTGTTTGTCGTGATTTACCTGGTGCTTACCATCAGCATTGGGCTGCTGGCCGCGCGCCGCGTAAAAAACTCCAAAGACTATTTGATCGCCGGACGCAGCTTGCCGCTGTACATGAACACCGCCTGCGTGTTTGCCACCTGGTTTGGCGCCGAAACCGTGCTCTCGGTCTCGGCCACCTTCGCCAAGGACGGCCTGGGTGGTGTAGCAGGCGACCCGTTTGGCGCCACTGCCTGCCTGGTGATTGCCGCGCTTTTTTTCGCTCGGGCGTTCTACCGCATGGACTTGCTGACGATTGGCGATTTTTACAAGAAACGGTACGGCAAGGGCGTGGAAGTATTGACCTCGCTGGCCATCGCGGCGTCGTACCTGGGCTGGACGTCTGCGCAGATGACGGCCCTGGGCCTGGTGATCAACGTGCTCTCGGGCGGCGCCATTGGGCTGGACAACGCCATCATCATGGGCGCCGCGATCGTGCTGGTGTACACCATCTTTGGCGGCATGTGGTCGGTCGCGTTCACCGACCTGTTCCAGACGGTCGTGATCCTGGTCGGCCTGGGCGCTGTGGCAGCGCTGGCCAGCAGCCAGGCCGGCGGCATGGAGAAAGTGTTCGCCCAGGCTGCGGCCGATGGCAAATTTGCCTTTTTCCCGGCAAGCCACGACACTAAGGCCTGGTGGGCCATGGCAGGCGCGTTTTTCACCTTTGCATTTGGTTCAATCCCCCAGCAGGACGTGTTCCAGCGCATGACCAGTGCCAAAGACGAAGACACCGCCGTGCGCGGCACCTTGATTGGCGCGGCGATCTACTTCGTATTTGCCTTTGTGGCGGCCTTCATCGCTTACGCGGCTGTCGTAACTTACCCCGACTTCGGCAAACTGTTCGACTCGGAGGATGCCCGCGCCATCCAGCGCATCCTGCCAGACCTGGTGCTTGGAAAAATGCCCTTGTGGGCGCAGGTGATGTTTTTTGGCGCCTTGCTCTCGGCCATTCTCTCCACCGCCAGCGGCGCCTTGCTGGCGCCCACCGCCATCTTGACCACCAATGTGATCCGCCCCTTTGTGCCGCACCTGAGCGACCGCATGTTCCTGCTGCTGTTGCGGGTGATCCTGGTGGTGTTCACGCTATTGGCCTTGCTGTTTGCGCTGAATTCACGCACGACCATGTACGAGATGGTGCAAAACGCCTACAAGGTCACGCTGGTGATGGCGTTTGTGCCGTTGGCTGCCGGTGTTTACTGGAAAAAATCCACAACCCAGGGCGCGCTGGCTGCGGCCGTCCTGGGCCTCTTGGTCTGGGTCGGCGCGGAGAACCTCGCTGCCAATAGTGAAATTCCACCGCAATTGATTGGATTTGCCGCGTCGGCGGTCTTCATGTTGCTGGGATCGCTGGCGCCGCAAATCGTCAAAAACCACGGTCACTCAGGTCCGCTGGGCCATCGGCATGTCAAGACCTCCTGACCACGCCCCCTGACACCGCGGTCGGGCAGCGCCATCTAAACCAGCTTGCGGTTGCCCCCGCCCAGGTGCATGCCAGCATCAACCTTCAGCAGCTCACCCGTGACGGTGCGGGCGCCGGCCACCAACCACCACACCGATTGGGCCACGTCTTCGGGCGTGGTGGCAGTATTCAACGGCGCACGTTGTTCGGAGGTCGCCTTGATTTTGTCGTAGGCCTCCTGGCCCACGCCATCGACAAACCAGCGCGAGGTGATGAACCCCGGGCACACCGCGTTGACACGAATTTCAGGCGCCAGTTGGCCGGCCAGGTGCAACGTGAGTGTGTTCAGGGCGCCCTTGGACATGATGTAGGGGACCGAAGAGCCGCTACCCGTGATGCCGGCCATCGACGAGACATTCACCACACAGCCGCGCACCGCTTTCAAATGCTCAACGCAGGCCCGCACCATCTGGAACACCCCGACCGTGTTGACGGCGTAAATGCGCTGGAACAGCTCCATGTTCAAGGCCGGCCAGTTGGTCAACCCATCGAAGTTGGAAATGCCGGCGTTGTTCACCAGCACATCAATGCGGCCCCATTTCTTGAACGCGGCCTGCGCCAGCGCATGGCAGTCGGTGTCTTGCGCCACGTCGCCCCGCATCAAAAGCGTCTCGGCGCCGGCCGCCTGGCAGGCCGCTTCAGAAGCGCCGGCCTCTTTTTCACTGCGCGAATAATTCACCAAAACGTTGCAGCCCTTTTGTGCAAGCAGCAAGGCGGTTGCGGCCCCGACACCGGTGCCCGCGCCGGTGATCAGGGCAACTTTTCGATCTGTCATCTGTGTTCTCCAGTAATCTGCTACTCAAATAATAGCTGCTTGGGTAAAATCTGCGCCTATGGTCGTCCCTATGGATTTGAATCGAAACGCAGCGCTCAGAACCCTGATTGAAACACGATTGCAGGGTTTTGTAGCAAAGGCCGCCGCGCCCCGGAGCGGCGAAGCGGTCTTGCGCCATGCCGCCGTGTGTGTCGCCATCATTGACGAAGGCCACGGCGCCAACGTGCCCGGTCTGCCGGCGCATGCAAACTGGAGCACCCAGGCGGCGTTGCTACTGACCCGCCGCGCTGGCAACCTGCGCAGCCACTCGGGACAATGGGCGCTGCCGGGCGGGCGCCTGGACGATGGCGAGACGCCCGAACTGGCGGCACTGCGCGAGATGCGCGAAGAGGTCGGACTGGAACTTGATGCAGGCTGCATCCTCGGGCGGCTTGATGATTTTGTCACCCGCTCGGGCTACCAGATCACGCCCGTGGTGGTTTGGGCTGGCGCCGCCCGCCTGCTGGCACCCAACCCGGCCGAGGTGGCCAGCATCCACCGCATCGCCTGCAGCGAGTTTCTGCGTGCCGACGCGCCCATGCTGGAGCACGAAGCGCACAGCGCGCACCAAGTGTTGCGCATGCCCGTGGGCAACAGCTGGATCGCCGCGCCCACGGCCGCCATCCTGTACCAGTTTCGCGAAGTCTGTTTGCTTGGCAAGCCGACCCGGGTGGCGCATTTTGAGCAGCCGAAATTCGCCTGGAAATAAGCGCAGGACGCGCGCTGAAGCAAGGTTCTTCTAGTAGCCGTACCATGCGAAGGTCATGAATAAGTTGCTGGCCGCGCGTAGAAGTTGTTTTTTCGTTATTAATGGAATTAGACGAATAAATTGCATTAAATTATTAATTTTGTACTACTTAATCAGGAGCTAAGTATGTATATTATTAGACGGCCTTAATACTTAATTTCTTTAAGTAAATAGATCCAATAACGTTTTCTAGAAATCGTTCCGACCACTGTTCTAATCAACCCCGCGGATCGCTTGGTCAGACAATCTCAATTCTTCAGTTTCACCAACGCAGCAAGCCCAAATTCAAACGGAGACAACCACCATGATTTCAACCGCCAGCCACGTTCTCACCACCGCCGCACTATCGGGCGCATTTTTGTGCTCGGGCGCTTTGGCGCAAAGTGGCGCGGGTCTCGTCAGCGAGCGAACCATTTCCACCGACACCGCGCTGGAACTCGCCCAAGCCAGCCTGGAACGATGCCGCGCAGACGGTTTCAAAGTCACCGTCACGGTGATCAACCGCCATACGCGAACAGCAGTGGTGCTGAG
>JANNYX010000089.1:0-5569 GCA_031410295.1 Rhodoferax sp. | reverse complement strand
CAACCTTACCCCGCCACCCGCAAACTCAAACAAAACTCCGCCCCGCGCGGCACGCGGTTGAAGGCGGTCAGCGTCCCGCCCATGCTGCTGGCCAGGGTTTCGCACTGGCTCAGGCCCAAGCCGAGTTGGCCGGGGCGGGTGGTGAAGAAGGGGTCAAAAATTTTGGTGGCGATGTTGTTGGCGATGCCGGGGCCGTTGTCCTGCACGGTGAGGTGGCCCATGCGTTCGGCGCTGGCCAAGAGCAGCGTCAGGCTGCGGTCTTGCGTTCGCATGCCTTCCATGGCCTGCAACGCATTGGTGATGAGCTGAAAAAGGATGTGTTGCAACGCTTCGACCTGCGCCAACACCAAAAAATCCTCGCCCGCCAGCTCGAAGGCGGGCGCCACGCCTTGCCGCGTGAGTTCTGGCTGTAGCAGGTCCACGGCCACTTTGGCGGCGCCGTGCAGGCTGACCCGCGCCAGCTGGTGTGACAGGTCGGGTTGTTCGACGACATGGCGCAGGCGCGTGACCACGCTGTGGGCGTTTTTCAAATGGTCCACGGCCGCGTCCATTGACAGCAGCGCCACCAGCGGTTCCTGGCTGTCGTCACTGAGTTGCGCTCGGGCCTGGGTTGCCGCGGCCTGGGCCGCCTCAATCGGGCCGCCGAGCTCCTTGGCCATGCCGGCTGCCAGTTCATTCATGGTGTTGAGGCGCCCGACTTCGCCCATGTGCATCAACTCACGCGCGCGCGCCATGTCATGGCGCTGGCGCAGCAGGGCGCGGGTCGCCAACAACAGCAGGGCCGCCAGCAGCGACACATTCACGATGGGGCTCCAGGGCAGTTCGCTCCAGCCCAGGTGACGCTGCGCAGCCAGAGTGAATGGCTGACTGGCCGAATCGATCGGCCGGCGGTAATCAAACTGCCAGCCGCGCGCGTTAAGCGCCGGCAAACTGCCTTCTTGCAGAGTCAGGTTTTGACGGTCAATCTCAAGGCGCACCTGCACCGGGCTGGTGTCACGCACCATCGGCCAGTCTGTCAACGCGATCTGCGAGCGCAGGTCCAGCTGCAGGGCCAGGCTGGTTGGCACGGCGGCTTGCACCAGCACATAACGGCCCCGCGCCAGATTCACGTTGGCCATGGCGGCATGTTTTTGTTTGACCGAGGTGTCCTCGGCGCCGCCCAGTGCCTCGTCACCCCAGGAGCCACCGGACTCACGCTTTTGCACAGCCAGGACTTGCGGGTGGGACACGGCCAGACGTGACTCCAGCCGTGCGCGGGATTCTGCGCTGGGCGCGTTGGCCAGCATGCCGAGCAAGGCATCGTTTTGCAGCAGTTTCTGGCCAAGCAGGCTGTGCACCCGGTGCAGGTCTGCGTCAAACAGATCACGCTGTTTGCGGATCTCGCGCTGGCCCAGGATCAACGCCGCCAGCAAAGTCACCAGGGCCCAGACCGCCAGCCACGGCAAATGCCGTCGGAAGCGGGGGGAGCGGCGGTTTTTCATGTAATTGATTCTCAGGGTGCAAAACGGACCAACGGCAACAACGGCAACAACACGGTCAAGCCCGCCAGCGCAATTCCAAGCCGAGCGGAAATGGGCCAAGCAGGCTTGAAACAAAGGGTGGCCACCCAGGCTTTCGGGGTCGTTTTTCGGTGTGAATTAAAAACTTATGAGATAAATCGCCCTAAGGCCGTCTAATAATATAGGTTTTATGCTATATTAATAGTAGCAGTCTCAAATCAATCATGCCGAGCATGCCGACCCTGCCGACCTTCGAGATTTTGCCGATCATGTCGGCATTGAAAATTTTCAATACGGATTCTTGAGACCTAGTCCGTGCAGAATGTCCACTTCCAAGGATTCCATCGCGCGCGCGTCGGCGTCAGAGGTTTCATGGTCCCAGCCCTGCGCATGCAAGCTGCCGTGCACCAGCAAATGCGCATAGTGGGCCTGCAAGGTTTTCTTTTGCGCGCGGGCTTCTGCGGCAATCACCGGAGCGCACAACACCAGATCGGCCAGCAGCACGGGGCCATCCGGCGGTTTGGCATAGTCAAATGTCAAAACGTTGGTGGCGTAGTCTTTGTGCCGGTAGTCGCGGTTCAGCGCCTGGCCCTCGGCGGCGCCAACGATGCGCACGGTGATTTCGGCGTCGTGTTGCAATGCGTGGCGAATCCACTTGGCGACAAGATGCCGCGCCAGGGCCTGGCGGTGCCGGGCTGCGTTACGGGCGGCGGCGGGTGAGTCGTTCTCCAGGGCGAATTGAAGCGATAACTTCAGCTGCTTGAGCATCTTGTTGCGGGCGTTGGATGGTGCTGGCTGAGCTTCTGAACAGGAGTGTTTGGCGTCAATCAGCCCGCTGAGGAGCCGGTGCGCCGGCGTCCAGCGGCTTTCAGGGGCAACTCAGGCCGCTCGGTGTCCGAACGCCCCGGCATGTCGTAAGCGTCGACGATGCGCGCCACCAGCGGGTGGCGCACCACATCGGCGCTGGTCATGCGGCAAAAGGCAATGCCGTTGACGCGCTTGAGCACGCGCTCGGCGTCAATCAGCCCGCTTTGTTGCGTTTTAGGCAGGTCGATCTGGCTGATGTCGCCGGTGATCACCGCCTTGGTGCCAAAACCGATGCGGGTCAAAAACATCTTCATCTGTTCCGGCGTGGTGTTCTGCGCTTCGTCCAGGATCACAAACGCGTTGTTGAGCGTGCGCCCGCGCATGAAGGCCAGCGGGGCGATTTCGATGGTCTGGCGCTCAAAGGCTTTTTGCACCTGGTCGAAACCCAGCAGGTCGTACAAGGCGTCGTACAGGGGGCGCAGGTAGGGGTCGATTTTCTGCGCCAGGTCACCCGGCAGGTAACCCAGCTTTTCGCCGGCCTCCACCGCCGGGCGCGTCAACACGATGCGTTGCACCGCGCTTCGTTGCAAGGCGTCGACCGCCATCGCCACCGCGAGATAGGTTTTGCCAGTGCCGGCAGGGCCAATGCCAAAGGTGATGTCAAAGGCGGCGATGTTGTCCAGGTAAGTGGCCTGGTTCAGCGTACGCGGTTTGAGCTCGGGGCGGCGCGTTTTGAGGCTCGGGGCGGCGGCATCGTCCATGTCGGCGTCACCAGCGAGCATGATCTGAACCACGGCGGGCTCGATCGGCCGCGCGGCTATTTCGTACAGCGCCTGCAGCATCTCCAGCGCGCGTTTGCAATTGGCCTTGGCGCCGTCGATCTTGAATTGCTCGTGCCGGTGCGCGATCTTCACCGCCAGGGCCGCCTCGATGCTGCGCAGGTGCTCGTCCATGGGGCCGCACAGGTGCGACAAGCGCGTGTTGTTGGGGGGCGAAAACAGGTGACGGACAATCATGGAGCGGTGTAGTTGGAGCGATGCATCGGGCAGCTACTGGCGTGGCATTGTGGCCTGCCATTGTCGCGCGAAGGCGGGGCAACCCGGGCGAAGGCGGGCGAAATCGGGTTTGGGCTTCCGCTAACATCAAGCTGCCATGAAACCTGCCTGCAACTGTGCACCCTTCGCCCGCCAGGGTTTGCCATGATTGGACGACTCAAGGGCGTACTGCTGGAAAAGAACCCGCCGCAAGTCGTGCTGGACTGTCACGGCGTCGGTTATGAGGTAAACGTACCGATGAGCACGTTTTACAACCTGCCCGGGCTCAACACCGAAGTCGCGCTCTTGACGCATTTTGTCGTGCGGGAAGACGCCCAGCTGCTGTATGGATTCGCCACCGCCGCTGAACGCGAGGGTTTTCGCCAGCTCATCAAGATCTCCGGCGTTGGTCCGCGCACGGCCTTGTCTGTGCTCTCGGGCATGAGCGTTGGCGAACTGGCGCAAGCCGTGACGTTGCAAGAGGCCGCCAGGCTGGTCAAAGTGCCCGGCATCGGCAAAAAAACTGCCGAGCGCCTGTTGCTGGAACTCAAGGGCAAACTCGGCGCGGACATCGGCTTGCCCAGCACGTTGGCAAATGACGCGCAAAGCGATATCCTGCAAGCCCTGCTGGCGCTGGGTTACAGCGACAAGGAAGCGGCGCTTTCACTCAAGGCGTTGCCGCCCGATGTAGGTGTGAGTGACGGCATCCGGCTGGCACTGAAGGCGCTGGCGAAATAGCCCCGCGCGTACCGCCCCACGTTTAATCCTTGACCCAACAACCCACGATGAGAATCATGAAAAAAAGAGTCCTCTTAACACTTGCCGTGGCGTTGATGGCCAGCTTCTTGGGCGCTTGTGCCATCAATCCCTACGAGGGGAACAGCAAAACCAGAAGCGACGCGCTCTTGAAGCAGCAGTTTGATTCGGCTGAGAATCGCCGCGTGGCCAGCCCTGAGGGGCGGATCATCTTTGCCGGTTTTGCCCTGAATTCACAGTCCAAAGCCTTTCGCAACGATGTGCTGACCGCTGAAAAAAGCGTTCTGTCGATCGACCCGAACGCGCTGGTGTTCAAGCTCAACAACCCGGTCGTTGGGCAGGACGCCGACTGGCCCTTCGCAACCACTGAAAATGTCGAGCAGGTGTTGCTTAAAGTCGGCGCCTTGGCCAGGCCCCAGGACAAGGTGGTGGTGTTGCTCACCACCCACGGCAATGTCGACATGTTGTCGGTGAATTTCAGCAACAAGGAATACCCCTTCATCAATGGCCGGGCGCTGAACCAATGGCTGGCCAGTTTGCGCGGCAAACCCACACTGGTGTTGCTGTCGGCCTGTTACAGCGGCTCGTTCCTGCAGACCTTGAGCGGCCCAAGCCGCGTTGTCCTGACGGCGGCGGCCAAGGACCGCAGCTCCTTTGGATGCCAGTTTCACAGCACCAACACCTATTTTGTCGATGCCTTGTTGAACCAGGGCTCACTCAAGGAGCGCTCGATCGAACAACTGATGGAGCAGGCGAAACTCGCCATCGACAAGCGGGAGCGTGACGGCAAGTTGACGCCGCCGTCCTTGCCGCAAATGTCTGTCGGCGTGGCGGCCAAAACCTGGGCCAATGTGCCCTTGAAAAACTGGCTGGAGGGCCAATGATCTGTGGCCCCAACCGTTTTCGCGGGGAGTCGCCAGCGCGTTGAGCTGGCCTTGAACACGCCGCAAACACAGCAAGCGCCGCCATGACCATCAAGACCGACAACTTCGGCGACAACTTCGGCGACAAGTCCGGCAGCGACTTTGCCGCCCCGATGCCGCGGCGCATGGTGTCTGCCGCGCCGACCTCTCCCGCCGAGGAAGCGGTCGAGCGCGCGCTGCGGCCGAAATTGCTCGATGAATACATCGGCCAGATGAAGATCCGCGAACAGCTCGAGATTTTCATCGGCGCTGCGAAAAAACGCGGCGAGGCGCTGGACCATGTGCTGCTGTTTGGTCCGCCGGGCCTGGGCAAAACGACACTCTCGCACATCGTTGCGCACGAGCTTGGCGTGAACCTGCGCCAGACCAGCGGGCCGGTGCTGGAGAAACCCAAGGACCTGGCGGCGCTCCTGACCAACCTGGAAAAGAACGACGTGCTCTTCATCGACGAAATCCACCGCCTGAGCCCGGTCGTCGAGGAGATTTTGTACCCGGCGCTGGAAGACTACAAGATCGACATCATGATCGGCGAAGGGCCGGCGGCGCGCTC
>JANNYX010000088.1:0-3926 GCA_031410295.1 Rhodoferax sp. | reverse complement strand
CGCGCCATCGTCTCCAACCACCGCGATTTTTACCAGCTCGCCGCCAGTTACAACGTGCCCTTTCACCACATTGCCGTGACCGCGGCGACCAAGGCGCAGGCTGAGGCAAAGACCTATGAGGTGATTGAATCCGAAGGCGCCGAACTGGTGGTGCTGGCGCGTTACATGCAGATTCTGAGCGACGATCTGTGCCGCAAACTGGCCGGTCGCGCCATCAACATCCACCACTCGTTTTTGCCCAGTTTTAAGGGCGCAAAACCCTACTATCAGGCGCACGAACGCGGTGTCAAACTGATTGGCGCCACGGCCCATTACGTCACCGCCGATCTGGACGAAGGCCCGATCATCGAGCAGGACGTGGCCCGCGTCGAGCACGGCAAAACCGTGGAAGATTTAACGGCACAAGGCCGCGACACCGAAAGCCAGGTGCTGGCGCGGGCGGTGAAGTGGCACAGCGAGCACCGGGTGCTGCTGAACGGCCACAAGACCGTCATATTCAAGTAACTACGGAAACAATGCAATGGCCACCTCACACGTCATCACCAAACTGGGCAAGTCCAGCCGCATCGTCACCTTCAAGGTGGTCACGCCAGCCACGCAGGCCCGCATCCACCTGGCCGCGGCGCACCGGCTGGCAGCCCTGCACGAGCTCGAAGAAGGCATCGACAACCACTTCACCGTGACCGTTCCCGGCAAAAAAGACCAGTACCTGATCCTGCCCTTTGGCAAGCATTGGTCGGAGGCGAAGGCCAGCGACATGATGGTCTTCAACGAAGCCGGCGAGACGATTTCTGGCGCCGGCCCGGTGGAGATTTCGGCCAAATGCATCCACGCCCCGATCCACCGCATCACCGGCGCGAAGGTGGTGCTGCACACGCATCAGACCTGGGCCACGGCGCTGAACATGCTGCAGGACAACCGCTTGCACCCGACCTCTCAGACCTCGGCGTTTTTCCACGGCCACGTGGCCTATGACGACGTCTATTCCGGCCTGGCCGACAGCCTGCAGGAGGGTGAACGCCTGGCCCGCGTCCTGGGCAAAAAACACGTGCTCTTCATGAAGAACCACGGCGCGCTGGTGGTCGGCGACAGCGTGGCGCAAGCCTACCGGCGCCTGTACCGGCTCGAGCGCGTGTGCCGCATGCAGTTGATCGCCATGTCCGCCGCAACCGCCATCGGCCAAAAACTCGCCGTGCTCAGCGACGAAGTGGTGGCCCGCGTGCAAACGCCGAACCCGCAAGACAGCCACTCGCGCGCCGAGCGTGAGCGCCTGTTTTTTGAGGCCATGATGCGGGTGCTGGACCGGGAGTTGCCGGGGTATCGCGACTAGGTGCTCAGCCCGCCAGCAGTTCGCACCTGGAAATGCGTGCCAGAGTTTCACCCATGGCTTCTCGTGCAATGGCAGTGTCGTAATTGACCTGGCCGCGAAGCCACCAACCGTCACTGAGCCCGAAATACCGGCACAGACGCAGGTCGGTGTCAGCAGTAATCGCACGCTTGCCCGCCACAATGTCGCCAATGCGCTGCGCAGGCACGCCGATGTCTTTGGCAAGACGGTACTTCGTCAGACCCAAAGGCTTGAGGAACTCCTCGTCCAGCATTTCGCCAGGGGAGACAGGTGCAACAGTACGAACAGTGCGCATGAAGTAACTCCTTCAGTGGTAATCAACGATCTCGACGTCGCCAGGACCCTCGCGCGTCCACACGAAGCACACGCGCCATTGGTTATTGACCCGAATGCTGTGCTGACCCTTCCGGTTCCCTCTCAGGGATTCAAGTTGATTCCCGGGCGGAACGCGCAGGTCTTCCAAAACTGACGACCAATCAAGCTGCTCAAGCTTTCGCAGCGCCGGACGCTCCACATTGACCCATCGACGCACCCGCTTGCCCTGGAAGAGGGCTTCGGTCTGCTTGCACTTGAAGCTCTTGATCGTCACAGCGCGATAATAACGTTCGGTGTGATTAACGTCAAGCGTGATGGGTATTTGCGCAATGACCGGGAACTGCTGGGATACCGGGACTGACCGAGCTTGCCTGAACGTCCGCCAGCCCCAAACCGCAAGTCAGCCACCCCGAGCCGAGCGTGAACGCCAGTTTTTCAAGCCCTTCATGCGTCTACCAAATTCAAAAATAGCAAACCTCAAAAACCAGTTAAAAAATCCTATTAAGGCCGTCAAATAATATGGATAGTTTGCTTCTTTATATATAGCATATTTGACTACTTTATAGACCAAAATTGACTCAATAAGTATAGCAAAAAGGCAATTTGGCCGGACCCGCTGTGGCGCCTTTTTATAGCTCTCAAACCCGCACCGGCCTCTGCTTGAACACCGGCGCGCGCTTTTCCAGAAACGCATTGAAGCCTTCTTGCGCATCGGGCGTGATGGTGGCCTCGGCCATCACCGCCGACGCGAAATCGTAAGACTGGTCTTGCGGCATATCGATCTGGCGGTAATACGCCGCCTTGCCCATGGCTTTGGACAACATGCCGCCGCGCGAGGCACGGCGGATCAGGTCGTCGGTGGCGGCGTCGAGTTCTTCGTGCGGCACACAGCGGTTGACGAGGCCCCAGACCGCCGCCGTCGCAGCGTCGATCGCATCGCCCGTCATGGCCATTTCCAGCGCGCGTTTGCGCCCGACGTTGCGCGCCACCGCCACCAGCGGCGTGTGGCAAAACTGGCCGGCCTTGCCGCCGGGGATGGCGAACGACGCCCGCTCGGACGCCACCGCCAGATCGCAACTGGCCACCAGTTGGCAGCCGCCCGCCGTCGCCAGCGCATGCACGCGGGCGACGACCGGCTGCGGCATGGCCTGCATCGCGTCCATCATGGCGCGGCAAATGTCGAAGAGTTCGCGCCCTTCTGAAAGTGTCACGCCAACCATGTCGCTGAAATTGTGGCCGGAACAAAACACCGGGCCGTTGGCTGCCAAAATCACGCCGCGCGCGTCGCTGTTGCCCACGTCTTCGAAGGCGAGGTGCAATTCGCGGATCATCGGCAGCGACAAGGCGTTGCGCTTTTGCGGATGGTTCAGCGTGATGGTGGTGATGGCGTCGTGGGTGCCGATCAGCAGGTGTTCATAAATCATGGGTGCTCCGAGGTGTTCAGGTTGGCTTCAGGTTGGCCATCAACTCACCCAGGCGGATCGCGCCGCCCGCTTGCCAGGCCGGGTTGAAGGTGAATTCTGCGCCTTGCGGCTTGGGGAACACCATGACGACGGTCGAGCCGAGCAAAAACCGCCCCATCTCGTCGCCTTGTTTCAGATGCACCTGCGGGTTGGGGTATTGCCACTGGCGCAGCGCGGGAATGCGCGGCGGGTTCACCACGCCGTGCCACACCGTGGCCATGCTGCCGACGATGGTGGCGCCCACCAGTACCAGCACGAAGGGGCCGCGCGCGTTTTCAAACACGCAGATCAGGCGTTCGTTGCGCGCAAAGAGGCCCGGCACGCCGCGCGCCGTCACCGGGTTCACCGAAAACAGCGCGCCGGGCACGTACAACATGCGCATCAGGCGCCCGTCGCAGGGCATGTGGATGCGGTGGTAGTCGCGCGGGCTCAAATACAGGCAGGCGAAATGGCCGTCCTGGAATGTGGCGGCCAGTTCCTGTTCGCCCGACAACAAGGCCAGCGTGGAATAGTTGTGACCCTTGGCCTGGAAATTCTGGTCGCCCTCGATGCGGCCAAACTGGCTGACGGCGCCATCGACCGGGCACAGCAGATCGGCCTCTGCCAAGGGCCGCGCGCCGGGTTTGAGCGCGCGCGTGAAAAAGTCGTTGAAGGTGGCGTAACTGGCGGTGTCCGGGTTCAAGGCCTCGGCCATGTTCACGGCGTATTTCTTCACAAACCAGTTGATGAGCCAGGTCGTGAAAACGCCACGCGGACGCGAGGCGACCCAACCGGCAAAGCGGGTCAGGGCTTGTTTGGGC
>JANNYX010000087.1:0-11673 GCA_031410295.1 Rhodoferax sp. | reverse complement strand
CGCGGGCAGCCAGATCGGCACGGTGGCGCTCGCCAAGGCCGCACCGGATGGTTACACCCTGATGATTGCTGCGAACACCTTGGTAATCCTGCCCAGCCAGTTGCTCAAACCACCGTTTGACCCGGTCAAGGACTTCACGCCCATCGTCAAGGTGGCGGCCATCCCGCTGGTGCTCGCTGCCGCGCCCAGCTTGAACATCAAAACCGTCAAAGAGTTGGTCGCCTATGCCAAGGCCAACCCTGGCAAACTCAGCTACGGCACCTCGGGTCCCGGCCCCAGCCAGAACGAGATGGAACTCTTCAAACAGGCGGTGGGCATCGACCTGCAGGAGATCCCCTACAAGAGTACCGCGCAGGCCATGACCGACCTCATCGGCGGCCAGTTGCCGCTGTTCGCCGCCGTCGGTCCGCTGGTGCTGCAGCACCTGCAATCGGGCCGCGCCAAAGGCCTGGCCGTGTTCGACAACCGCCGCTCACCGCAGATGCCCGACATCCCGGCCATGCCCGAAGAAGTCAGCACCCCCGGCTACGTGGCCACCCCGGTCTGGTATGGCTTTGTCGCGCCCGCCAACACCCCACCCGATGTTGTGGCGGTTCTTGGCCGGCTCATCCAGAACGCCATGGCCGCCCCCGAAGTCACGGCCAAACTCGTGACTCTGGGCGCACAGATCACCTCTGCCAACAGCGAACAGTTCGCCATCGAGATCAAAAACGAATACGAAAAATCGTCCAATCTGGCCAAAAAGCTGGGTACCCAGAAATGAGATGATTGAGTTCCCAAGTTTTAACGACTGTGTGGCATCAGTGCTTCGTTAAATTCTTTTGGTCAAGCCGGCCGCTGCCAAACTCGGGCCAGGTCAACAGCGCGCACCTTGCCTCGGGGTGCCTTCGAGGCTTTTGGTATCTCAGGCACTGTTCTCAAATGGCACGTCGAACTCGAACTTCTCGCCCGCCTGCGGCGTGACAAGCCGCGCGCCTTGCACGTTGGTGGCGGCCTGGGCGCGCGCCACCGGCTTGGCCCGATGCACCGGCAGCTGGGTAGTGGCGCCCAGATCCTTTTCAGACGGGCGCACTGGGGCAAACCGCCGAAGCTGGTAATTTGGAGTTTTTGTTAAGCAGCCAATGCAAACAGGGCCGTCAAGGCCAGCAGCACTAAGCCAATTTTCTCCAACCGTTTCATACCTGGACGCCGGGTGACGGTGGTGGTCAAGCCGCTGCGCTTGGTCTAAGATGGCTTCCCCGGACAAGTCACCACCTGGTGCTGTCACCTTGTGAATTGGAGAGCACTATGGGCACCAGCGACAGTACTTTGCTCAATGAAGTCCCCGTGTTGACCGGTGGGTTCGCGCCCGTTTCCCAAGAGCTGGCATATGAAGTGACCGTGGACCTGACGGACATCGAGGGCGAAATCCCCAAAGACCTCACTGGCCTGCACGTGCGCAACGGCCCCAACCGGCGCTTCGAAGCGTCCGGCCGTTACCACTGGTTCGATGGCGACGGCATGTTACATGCCGTGCGGTTTGAGGGGGGCCGTGCGCAGTACCAAAACCGCTGGATCCAGACTGACTCGCTCAAGGAAGAACAGAGCGCAGGCGGCGCCCTCTGGCAAGGCGTGAAAGACCCGCCGCGCAAAGACCGGCCCGACATGCCGCTCAAAGACACCTCCAACACCGACGTGAAGTTTTACGCGGGCACGCTGGTCTCGATGTGGTACCTGGGTGGCGCGGTGTACCAAAGCTCGCCCAAAGACTTGTCCACGCTGGGCAAGCTTGACCTCGATCCGCGCCTGAAAGCCTTGCCGATTTCCGCCCACAGCAAGGTTGACGAGCGCACTGGCGAGTTCCTGTTTTTCGCCTACGGAAAAGAAGCTCCCTACATGCACTATGGCGTGATGGACCGCTTTGGCAAGCTGCAAACTTTCATGCCGGTGCAGTTG
Source organism: Rhodoferax sp. (assembly GCA_031410295.1). GTDB lineage: Bacteria > Pseudomonadota > Gammaproteobacteria > Burkholderiales > Burkholderiaceae_C > JANYCG01. Next base: position 9,738 of record JANNYX010000087.1, on the reverse strand, counting down.
CCGGGGCCGCGCCTGCCGCATGACATGGCGATCACCGCCAACTACACCATCCTGCACGACTTACCGCTGTTCAACGACATGGAGGCGCTGGCAGCCGGGCGCCACAAGATCAAGTTCCACCACCACCTGCCCTCACGGTTTGCCGTGGTGCCGCGCCATGGCACGTCCGCGCAGATCCGCTGGTTTGAGGCCAAGCCGACCTACATGTACCACGTCTCCAATGCGTGGGAGGAAAGTGACGGCCAGGGCGGCGTGGAGATCGTGATGACCGGCACGCCGTTTCGCCTGCCCAGGGACGGGCGCGGTGAACTCTTGCCCGAGCAGTTGCCCAGATTGCTCGCCTCGCTGGACGCCGACCACGTGTTTTACGAATGGCGCTTCAACCTGCGCACAGGCCAAACCAAAGAGCGGCTGATTGACGACATCATCAACCAGGAGTTCCCGGTCATCAACTCCTGGATGCAGGGCTGCAAAACGCGCTATTCATGGAACCTACTAATGGCGCGGCAAAACCAGCCCGAGGACCCACGTTTTTGCGGCTTTGTCCGGTATGACTTGCAGCAAGATACCTGCACGACCTACCACGCAGGCATTCACCAATGGTTTTCAGAAGCGCCTTTTGCGCCGAGGGACAACTGGAAGCAAGAGGACGACGGCTACCTCGTCGGCTTCATGTGGGACGACGTGAAACAGGCCTCTTTTGTGACCATCTTTGACGCGCACGACATCGCGCACGGGCCAGTCTGCAAAATCCGCACGCCGCACCGGGTGCCCAACGGGTTCCATGCGACTTGGGTCAGCGCTGAGCGATTGAAGCGCGGCTACTAGACCATTGCCGTGACCGCACCGACCTACATCCTCGGCGGCTACCAGACCGATTTCGCCAAAGCCTGGTCGCGCAACGGCCAGGATATTTCCGACATGGCGCGTGAGGCGACACTGGGAGCGCTCGAAGCCTGTTCACTGCCCGCGCATTCGATTGCCAGCATCCACGTCGGCAACGCCTTTGGCTAGTTGCAACGCCAGCAGGCGCATCTGGGCGCCATGGTGGCGCAGGTGGTGCCAGAGTTGTGGGGCGTGCCGGCCATGCGGCACGAAGGCGCCTGCGCATCCTCGTCTCTCGCAGTGCTGACAGCCATGGCCGAAATTGAAGCGGGGCGGTACGACTGCGTGTTGGTGCTCGGCGTGGAAGAGTTCAAAAACCTGCCGGGCGACCAGGCCTCCGTCAACCAAAACGCGGCGGCCTGGCAAGGGCATGAAGACATTGACTGCACCTTCATGTGGCCCGCGGCGTTTGGCCTGTTGGCGCAGGAGTGCGAACGGCGCTACGGGCTGGACCGCAAACACCTGAACCGCATCGCCGAGCTCAACTACGCCAGCGCCAAACGCAATCCGCTGGCGCAGACGCGCAAGTGGCAGTTTGAGCCGGCCAGTTTCACCGACGACCACGCGGCCAACCCGGTGATCGAACCCGGCACGCGGCGGCAGGACTGCGGGCAGGTCACCGACGGCGCCTGCGCGGTGATCCTGTCGTCCGAAAAGTTTGCAAATCAGCACGCCAAGTCACTCGGCGTTCCGATGGACTCGTTGGCCCGCATCACCGGCTGGGGCCATCGAAACGCAGGCCTCAAATTCAAGGACAAGCTGGTGCGCAGCCAGGGCGTCACCTACGTTTTCCCGCATGTGCGCTTGACCATTGAAGACGCCTGGCGACGCTCTGGCATCGACGCGAAAGGCGGTATCGACCAGATCGATGGGGTGGAAACCCACGACTGCTTCACCACCACCGAATACATGGTCATCGACCACCTGGGGTTGACCGCACCGGGCGAAAGCTGGAAGGCCGTGGAAGACGGGTCGATCGACGCCAGTGGGCGATGCCTTGTCAACATGAGTGGTGGCCTGATTGGATGCGGCCACCTGGTCGGCGCCACCGGTTCCCGCATGGTTCTGGATGCAACGCACTAGGTGACGGGTTCTGCCGGGGATTGTCAAATTGAAGGCGCCAGGCGGGTTCAAACCCTCAACATCGGCGGTTCCTGTGCAACGGTGGTGAGTTTTGTGGTGGAATGCGAACGCTAAATTTTTTCGTTTACGTTTCAACGCCGACTGGCACCCGCGGCGCCAACTTACACATCAGTTCGTAAGCGACAGTAGCTCCGGCATGGGCGACTTCGTCGATGGGCAGGATTTTCCCGCTTGAGGATTGACCCCACAGCGTGACTTCCGAGCCAACGCCGGCGTGGGGCATGTTGGCCAGGTCCACCGTAATCATGTCCATGCTGACACGGCCGACCACGCGGGTTCGAATGCCATCCAACAAAACCGGGGTGCCCGTGCTGCAATGGCGCGGATAACCGTCGGCGTAACCGCAAGCGACCACACCGACCCGCGTTGGAGCGTCTGCTACAAATGCAGAGCCATACCCGATCGTGTCTCCGACAGCCAACTCCTGAACGGCGATCAATCTGCTGGTCAACGTCAGTGTCGGCTGCAAACTCCAATGGGCGGCGCTGTGCGCCGGGAAGTCTGGCGCACCGCCGTAGAGGGCGATGCCGGCGCGTACCCAGTCGCTGGAGATGCTGTTGTGGCGCAAAACGGCCGCGCTGTTGCTCAAGGTCCGCTCCCCCGGCAGATCCCGGGTTGCCCGTTCGAACGTCGCCAACTGCGCTGCAACCCCTTTGGGACCATCGGCGTCACTGAAATGCGTCATCAATGAAATTTCGTCAACCTGCGGCAGTGCTTCGAGTCGCGTCCATGCCGCGCGGTAACGCCCGGGGGTGAAACCCAGTCGGTTCATGCCGGAGTTCATTTTCAGAAAGACGCGCAGTGGCACATTGGTCTTGTGCGCCGCGAGCCAGTCAATTTGCTCGTCGCAATGGACGGTGTGCCACAAACCCAGGCGTGAGCAAAGTTCCAGATCACGCGGCTCGAACGCGCCTTCAAGCAACAGAATCGGCCCACGCCACCCAAGGTCACGCACCCGTTGCGCTTCATTTAAATCCAGCAAAGCAAATCCATCGGCACCGCGTAATCCTTCAAAAGCGCGTTCGATGCCATGCCCGTAGGCGTTCGCCTTGACGACGGCCCACAGTTGCGCGTCCGGCGCACGACTGCGAATCTGTGCCAGATTGTGACGCAGGGCTGGCAGGTGGATCGTGGCTTGGATTGGTCGGGGCATGGTTGCGCTTAACACAAAGACTCAAAGGGTATCACTGTAGGTATTGGCAGCTTTCCCTTGCCGCCTGCCGTGCTATAACCTAGTCGACTTACAAATCTGATACAAATATCGTTGGACCTCAGGAGAACTGATGCGACAGCGCCCAGAATGAAACGCGGCTTTTTCACCATCATGTCAGCGCAGTTTTTTAGCTCGCTGGCTGACAACGCGCTGTTTGTCGCCGCCATCCAGTTGCTCAGGACTGAAAAGGCACCAGAGTGGCAGCAAGCTGCGTTGGTGCCGATGTTCGCGTTGTTCTATGTGATCCTGGCACCCTTTGTCGGGGCATTCGCTGATTCCATGCCCAAAGGCCGGGTGATGCTGATCAGCAACTTCATCAAGGTTGCCGGCTGTCTGATGATGCTTTTTGGTACGCATCCCTTGTTGTCTTACGCCATCGTTGGCTTGGGTGCGGCGGCCTATTCACCGGCCAAATATGGCATCCTGACAGAACTGCTGCCTGCTTCGCAACTGGTGAAGGCCAACGGCTGGATCGAAGGTTTGACCATCGCGTCCATCATCTTGGGTGTTTTGCTCGGTGGCCAGTTGGTGGGTCCGACAATCGCCAATGCGCTGCTGTCGATTGATATTCCGTGGATTGAAACTGGCATTGATACGGCACCAGAAGCGGCCATCAGCATACTGATCGCCGTTTATCTGGTGGCAGCGATTTTCAATACGCATATCCCTGACACCGGCGTCGAGATGCGTCCAATGCCGAAAAGGCTGACGAGCCTGTTGCCGGATTTCTGGATTTGCAACCTTCGCCTTTGGCGCGACAAACTGGGACAGATTTCATTGGCCTCCACTACATTGATCTGGGGCGCGGCAGGAAATCTAAAAACGATTGTGTTGACCTGGGCTGCGGTGTCGCTCGGTTACACCGTAACTCAGGCCTCTGCTTTGCAAGGTGTTGTGGCGATTGGTTTGGCTGGCGGTGCCGTGGTTGCGTCAATGCGAATGCGGCTGGTGGACGGTCCGCGCGTCATTCCGCTTGGAATTGGCATGGGCGCCGTCATCATTCTGTTGATCTTCATTGACAACGTCTGGTTGGCCACGCCGTTTTTCATCTTGCTCGGGGCTCTGGGCGGTTTCATGGTGGTACCCATGAATGCGCTGTTGCAACATCGGGGGCATAACCTGATGGGGGCTGGGCGCTCAATCGCCGTGCAGAATTTCAACGAGAACCTTTCTATCCTATTGCTGGGCGTGGCCTACAGCTTTAGCGTCTCGCCCCGCGTGGGCTTGTCCCCATTTGGCGCCATCGCCGGATTCGGGCTGGTGGTCGGCGGCGTGATGTGGCTGATCTACCGCTGGCACAAGAGCAATACCATCCACCACAGGGCTGAAGTGGAACATTTGATGAATATTGCACGCAACGACAATATTCACGGTTGAACAGCTTGCCCAAGGGAGCGATTCCCGCACTCGCACTGACCTTCAACGCGTTGGTGTTTGGCGTCTCGTGGTGGCCGTTTCGGGCGCTGCAGAGCCACGGGCTGCATCCACTTTGGTCAACTGCCTTTATATTTGTTTTTTCCGTCCTGATCGTGCTGGTGGTGCGACCACAGGGGTGGCGGGAATTTGCCCATTCACCTCTGCTGTGGCTGCTCTTTATTGCCTCTGGACTGACCAACGTCGGCTTCAATTGGGCCGTAACGATAGGTGATGTTGTACGCGTGGTGCTGTTGTTCTATTTGATGCCGGCCTGGTCGGTATTGCTGGCAGCGCCACTGTTGGGTGAGCGCCCTAACCTCGCCTCGGTGGCTCGGCTGACACTGGCTTTGGCTGGTGTGGCGGTAGTTCTTAAAACCACCGCGTCGCCCTGGCCACTTCCCAGCAGCCTGCCCGATTGGCTGGCGCTGATGGGTGGCTTCTTTTTCGCTTTGACAAATGTACTTCTCAAGCGGCTTGTCGATACCCCGGAGTCTTCACGCATGCTGGCAATGTTCGGTGGCGGTGCCGTGATGTCCATCGCCACAGCCATGGTCAACCTCGAATCCGGACTTGTGCAGATGCCGCCGGCGCCGACTTTCGATTGGATCTGGATCGCGCTGTGCATCAGCATGGCGTTCCTGCTGGGAAACCTGGCGCTGCAATACGGAGCTGCCCGTTTGAGCGCCAGCGCGACCTCACTCATCATGTTGTCCGAAGTCATTTTTGCCAGTGTGTCAGCCGGGTTGGCCGGCGCCGGGGAGATCACGCTTCACACTGTGGTGGGCGGGGGCTTGATTTTGCTGGCATCATGGTTGTCGGTCGTCAATCTGAAACCCAAGTAGACCAAGCCCTCCCACCCTTTGACTGGAGTTTTATGTCCAACGTGTATGACTTTTCAGCGAACACCATCCAGGGCAAGTCCGTCAAACTGGACACGTTCAAAGGCAAGGCGATGTTGATCGTCAACACCGCCAGCGCCTGCGGCTTCACCCCACAGTTCGGTGGTCTCGAATCACTGCATAAAACCTACGGCGACAAAGGATTGGTGGTGCTTGGATTCCCGTGCAACCAGTTTGGAGCGCAGGACAGCGGCAGCAATGGCGAGATCGCCGAATTCTGCCAGCACAATTACGGCGTGAGTTTTCCGATGATGGAAAAAATCGATGTCAACGGCGCTGGCGCGCACCCGCTTTTCCAATGGCTCACCGCCGAGGCGCCAGGTCTGTTGGGAAGCAAAGCAGTCAAGTGGAACTTCACCAAGTTTCTGGTCGGCAAGGACGGCAAGGTCGTCAAACGTTACGCGCCGACAGACACGCCGGAAAATATGGGCAAAGACATTGAGGCTGCACTCAAGGCCTGATCGTCCAAATCATTTCAGGCACAGGAGTATTCCATGTACGCAGGTCTCCATGCCACGTCACACCCGCAACGTCTGGCGTTCATCATGGCAAACACAGGCGAGGCAATCACCTACGCCGAGCTGGCCAGGCGCACCAACCAACTGGCCAATCTGCTGCGCGCAGAAGGCCTCAAGCGTCTTGACCACTATGCCATCTTCATGGAGAACAACAACCGTTATCTCGAGAGCAACGGCGCCGGTGAAGGCTCGGGTCTGTATTACACCTGCATCAACTCCTTTCTGACGGCGCAGGAGTTGGGCTACATCCTGGACAACAGCGAGGCTCAGTTGCTGATCACCTCGGTGAGCAAGCTGGCCGTTGCGCAGGCCGCCTTCGTGCAATGCCAAGGTGTTCGCCGCTGCCTCGTCGTTGATGGCGGTGAGGCCGTGCGCGCCTTGAAAGACCCGCGCTTCGTGGACTATGCAGAGGCGATCAGCGCCTACCCCGATACGCCGATCGCCGACCCGAGTCTGGGCGCTGCAATGCTTTATTCGTCCGGAACCACCGGCCGCCCCAAAGGCATCCTGCGGCCCTTGCCCGATACCCCGCCTTCAGAGCCCCTGCCACTTTTTCACTTTCTCAACAAATTGTGGCAGTGCTGCGACGGCATGCAGTATCTCTCGCCTGCGCCGTTGTACCACTCAGCTCCCCAGGCGAATGTGGCGTTGACCATCCGCAATGGCGGTACTGTGGTGATCATGGAAAACTTCGACCCAGAGCGGTACCTGGCCCTGGTGGAGCAGTACCACATCACGCACACACAACTGGTGCCAACCATGTTCAGCCGCATGCTCAAGTTGCCCGAGGAAACCCGCCGCAAATACGACCTGTCGAGCCTTCAAATCGCCATCCACGCGGCGGCGCCTTGCCCGGCGCCGGTCAAAGAGCAGATGATTGCCTGGTGGGGTCCCATCATCCACGAGTATTACGGGGCCACCGAGGGCATGGGTTTCACTGCCTGCAATTCTGCAGAATGGCTGGCACACCGGGGCACGGTCGGTCGGGTGCTTTTGGGCGAGCTGCACGTGCTTGACGAATCTGGCCAGCCTGTGCCACTTGGCAACCCCGGCGAATTGTGGTTCAAAACGGCGTCGCCTTTCGTCTACTTCAATGATCCGGATCGGACCGCAGCAACCCGGTCGGCAGATGGCAGCATGAGCACGGTCGGTGACGTCGGTTTCGTTGATGACGGCGGATTCTTGCACCTCACTGACCGCTCCACCTTCATGATCATTTCAGGCGGCGTCAACATTTACCCGCAGGAGTGCGAAAACCTGTTGATCACCCACCCTAAGGTTGCCGATGCCGCCGTTTTCGGAGTGCCCAATGAAGACCTGGGAGAAGAAGTCAAGGCGGTGGTGCAAGCTATGCCGGGTGTACTGACTGATGCGGCCTTCGGGCAGGAGTTGATCGCTTTTTGCCGCGAGCATCTGGCACCCATGAAATGCCCTCGCACGGTTGACTTCATCGACGAATTACCCCGATTGCCCACCGGCAAGCTCTACAAACGCCCGCTGCGCGACGCTTACTGGAAAGGCCGCGGGCAAAGCCGCATCATCTAGGGCAGTTGGGTACGCAGCCAGGGCGCTGGACGATTACCAGGCCTGTTCCAGAAGTTCAAGCAATACAGATTCGTTCGCGATCTTGCGCGGATTGGTATGGATCCACGGATTGGCCATGGATTTTTGAGCAATGACGGGCAGGCGCCGCCGATCCAATCCGAGCTGGCCGAGCCGTGTCGGCAGGCCCAGGCTTGCGATGAGCGCCTCCACCTGGTCAGCCGCCGGCTGGCCGGCATCACCCATCGCATTGGACACCTCTGCCATTTGGCGCGCGCAAACCAGCGCGTTGAAACGCATTACCGTGGGCAGCAAAACGCACGAGGTGATCCCGTGCGGCACGCCTGCGTCAGCGCCCAATGCATGGCCCAGGCCATGGCTGGCGCCGTATTCGGCGCGACGGATGCTCATCGCGGCGAGCCAAGCGCCCAGTTGGCCGTCGAGCCGCGCGTCAAGGTCGGATTTGTCATTGACGTAGGCTTTGAGCGAACGCGCCAACAATGCCAGCGCGCGCACGCTGGTGGCATCGATCAGCGGTTGTGCGTTCACTGAACACAAGGCTTCAACGGCGTGGTCAATGGCGCGAACCCCTGTTGACAGCCACAACCGGTCGGGCGTGTGCACTGTAATCCGCGGATCCAGTATTACTGCGGCGGCGCCGATGTAGTCGCCCGTGAATCCCTGCTTGGTGCCAAAACGGGTGTCGGTGCAACCACCCAAGTCGCTGAATTCCGCGCCGGACAAGGTGGTGGGCACGGCAATCTGACGGCACGGTGGCATGCCTGGAACCGGCACAAACCGGCTGCCGTCGGCATTCATCCGCATGTGCCAGTCATTGAGATGGTCGATTTGCGTGAGGTTCTGCGCCAAAGCCACCAACGCCACCTTGACTGTGTCGATGACCGTGCCACCGCCAATGCTGACAATCAGGTCGGCATCCGCAGTGCGCACCTGCGCCGCCAGGGCAAGCACGGTTTCGCGCGGCGTGTGTTCCACACATTCGTCGAAAAGGCCAACGACCCGCTCCTGAATCTGCGCAAGCGCCAGGGTCACCGCATCGGTGTTTCGATTCAGTGACCGGCTGGTGACGATAAAAATGCGCTTTGCCTGGCGCTGGCCCGCTTCGATGTGCAAAGCCGCTGCGACCGGCACGCCGAACTGGACACTGTCTTGCTTGAGATATTTGAATACACCCGAGTTCATGTTGATGCTCCGTGCAAAGAGGATGCGCCGTCAGGGCGTAAAGCCGGCGCCCACGCTGCGCAACATTGCCGCCAGGGATTTGTCGGGCTCATCGCGAAAAGGGGTTTGAAGCGTTTCGAGCTGAATGATTCGATCAACACGGAAACTTCGAAAACCCTGGCGCATTTCGCACCAAGCGGCCACCGTCCAGACCTTCCCCCAAAAAAAACAGCCCACAGGTCGAACCGTGCGCTGGCTGGCCTCACCGGACTCGTCGCCATAGTGAAGAAACAGTTTGCGTTTGGCTTGCACCGCTTCTCGCGCAGTCTGCAAAGTTTTTTGAGTGTGTTGGTTTTGCGGCCCCGTGCCAGGCAACGGGGCAAACACGGCAAGACTTTCTGCCGCCGCTCTCACGGCGGGTGGCAACACCGACAGAATTTTCCCCAGTGCGTTTTCGGATTCACGGGCCAACAGTGGATCGAGCCAGGATTGCGCCAGGCGGACACCTGCGACCAGCGCCCGGGCTTCGTCCAGGGTGAACATCAGCGGGGGCAACTCGAAACCCCTGCCGAGCCGGTAACCGACACCTGGCTCACCTTCGATCGGTACACCCTGGTGCTGCAGGTCTGCCACGTCGCGGTAGACCGTGCGCTCTGACACCTCAAGCCGCTCTGCCAGAAACGCCGCCGTGGTGAGGCGCCGACCCCGTATGAGCTGGATAACGTGAAACAGGCGGTCGGCACGGCGCATGGGGGTGTGACAGGGCAAACAGGTTGTGCTGGTGATTTTAGACGGCAAATAATGCTCTAAGGCCGTCGCTAAATATAGCTATGCAGCTACTTAAATGATAGTAACGACGCATCCACACCCATCGCCTGCGAAATCAGCCGCATGTCGTGGTCGCTGATGGTAAACAGGCCAAAACGAAACTTGTAGCCCC